>CAYWGY010000040.1:8949-14901 GCA_964458055.1 uncultured Acidimicrobiaceae bacterium
TCCAGTTGACAACTGCCATGTTGGGGCTGGGACGGCTGAATTCGGAAATGACATTGGTGTCGAGGATGATCATCCAAGGCTGTTTCAGTCAAATGTCGGTGGCTCGCGAATGGGCTCGCGGGACGGCAGTTCCAAGTCAACGCCCCCGAGAGGCTTGAAGCTCCAGCGCATGGCCCTTGCGAGTTCTTCGCCCGTCAAGGGCTTGCGGTAGAGGGCATCCCTCAGGATTTCTCGGACCTCCTGTTCCATGGATCTGTTGTTTTCAGCTGCCTGGATGCGGAGTCGGCGCTTCAAATCCTCATCAAGATTTCGTACTGTGATGCTGGCCACGGTTCCCTCTCGACGTGTCTCGGTCATCAGGCGATGATCGCAGTGATGTCATTGCAATCATAGCTTTCACCCGGGGTCTGCTGTCGGTGTTATGGGCAACCGGTCTGCCAACACCCCTATCCGCCGGACTCCGGAAGCCGTCCCAGCACCTCGTAGAGTCTTCTCTCGGCCGCTCGCATCTCGTGGGCCATGTTCAGCGCCCTCACCCGGTCGAACTCGGGGAATCCGGCCTGCTGTTCGGCGGTCCACTCCCGGGCAAAGGACCCGTTCTGGATGTGGGAGATGATCGCTCTCAGTCTGGACCGTTCGGTTTCCTCCTCTTCGGGGCTGAGCCGGCTGGTCACCTCCTGGCCGTACTGGCTGGTGCGCGAATGCAGCGTGATCTGGTCCCAGAGTCCGATGTCACGGTACGCCCTGGCGGTCTCGATGCCCTCACCCGAGCCGTAGAACTCCAGGATGGCCGCCTCGGGACTGCACCCGGCCTCCACCAGCACTTCGCAGTAACGGCGCACCGCATACAGGTACCCCACCTGTTCGGCGAAGAGGTCCACGGTCGTCTCCTCCAGGAAGCTGGACTCGATCACCCCCATCCTTGCCGACCCGATCCCTTGGCAGAGAGCGAGCATACGATCGAAAGCCGTCGGGGTGGCGGCATGGTGAACGGCGACCAGGCTGGGAAAGCCCTCACCGTTCAGGAACGTGTCCCTGACTCCCGCTCCGATCATTCGCGGAGCAATGAGAACAACGTCCACATCGGAGGGCGGCTCGATGAGGCTGAAGGTTATGTTGTAGCCGGAGGCGAAGACCAGCATGTTGCCCGAGGCCAGGTTGGGTGCGACATCCTGTTCGTACACCTGGGGCATGACTTCGTCGGGGACCAGAAGGAAGACCACGTCGGATCGGGCAACCGCATCATCAACCCCGAACACCGCAAGTCCATCCTGCATGGCTGTCTCGTAGGAAGCAACCCGACGGCTCCCAACGTTAACTGAAAGCCCGCTGTCGCGAATGTTCTGGGCCTGGGAGCGACCCTGGTACCCGTACCCGACGAGGCCGATGGTCTGCCCGGCCAGATGCGTCAGGTCGGAATCCTCCTCGAAGTACATACGGGCCATCAGATGCTCCTTGTGCTGGTGTCGGCCATTCCGACTATGACCTTAACAACCTTGAGAGTGCTGTCGAGAAGGACCAGGACTGGGAGTTGCCTTGAACTAGGTGGGCTGCCGGGAAGCGTCCCCATGGAAAAGTCGCGAAAATGCCCCTACCGGGCCCACCCCCACCACCGCCTCTCCCGGGTTGGACGAGTTCCGCGCAGCATGGAACAGGTCTCTGTTCAGATACGGTTGACTCCACACTCCGGTCCGAAAGGCGCCGGAACGAACCGGGTCGGTGTCTGGCTGCTAACAGTATGGACTCTCGGGTGGGACAAGTTCAACCTTGTTCCGGATGATTTTTCGCGGAGTATCCGATGGTTTTGCTGTCAATCTGTGAGATTCTGGGAGCAATAGTCCGCGTTCGGCCTACGTGTCACTGATAATGATCGTAGACTGGTAAATAGTTGTTAATTCAAAAGGAATTGAAGCGGGACGAACTCTATGGACTTCGTTATTGCAAACCGGGGGTTTCTCTCGCTCAAAGTAAACGAAGGAAGAGCCAGGGAAAGGAGACGAAAATGAGATTCAATAAGCGATTGCTGATTGTGTTGGCGGTGCTGGTCGCTGGTGGCCGCGGCGTGCGGTGATGACGAAGAGGCTGTGGAGACCACCGCTGCGCCTGTCGCGGAGACTACCGCTGCTCCGACACCGGAAACCACCGCTGCTCCAGACGAGCCGGAGGAGATGGATGAGCCCGAGGAGATGGACGAGCCGGAAGAGATGGATGAGCCCGAGGAGATGGACGAGGCCGAGGAGATGGATGAGCCCGAGGAGATGGATGAGCCCGAGGAGATGCCGATGGGCGCCACCTATCGGATTGGTATCTTCTCCGCTCCCACCACTGACAACCCGTGGGCGGCCCTGGACACGGAGGCAGAGATCTGGAACACCTATGTGATTCCCGGTGGGATTTCGCTCTACACCTACCAGCCGCCCACCTACACGGTGGTGCCGGCGCTGGCGTCCGATCCGAGTCCGCCGCAGGTGGAGGCTGACGGAGACGGCTACTCCGTCACCGTGAACCTTCTGTCGGGCATAACCTGGTCCGACGGCTCGCCGGTGACGGCCCATGACGCGGTGTTCACCTTCAACACCATCAAGAAGTACAACGGACTGGGCGGCAACTTCCCCAGCATCTGGCCCTTGGCCCGGGACGACGATCCCGCCACCGAGGAAGACGAGTCCTCCCAGGGTGTCTCCTCGGTCGAGGCCCTGGATGACCTGACTGTCAAGATCAGCTTCAACTACGAGCCTGGTCTGGCGATCTGGCCGCTGTCGGTTGGTCTGGCCACCATCTTCCCGGAGGCTTTCTGGGGACCGATCGTCGACTCGTCCGACGACTTCGAGACCCTTTACGCCGCCTCAGGCCTGGGGGCTCCCAACGCGTCATCCTTCGATTCGGCCGAATGGGAGGCAGGAGCCTTCTGGCGAAACGTGGCGATCGACTCCTACTGGGATTCCGGCAGCCAATACAAGGTCTACAGTTTGGGAGCCGTCGAGTACACCAAGGACGGCGCCACTGAAACCTGGGGTGGCGAGCCCGGCGGTGACGTGGTGGCCGACTACATCGAAGGCCCGTTCGTCGCCGAGACTCTCTACTCGATCTACACCGACCAGAACGCCGCCGTGCTGGCCCTAACAGAGGGTGAAGTGGACTTCCTCTTGAACCCGCTCGGTCTGCAGTCCGGCCTTCGGAACGAGATTCTTGCGGCGCCCAACCTTGAGGTGGCTGTAAACGAACAGAACGGTTTCCGGTACATGGCCTACAACACCCGGAAGTTCCCGATGAGCGAGGCCCCGTTCCGGCGAGCGCTGGCCTGCCTGGTCGATAAGGACTTCATGGCCAACACCGTGTTGGGCGGCACGGCCATCTCGCTCAACTCGCTGGTTCCCCCCGGCAACGCCTACTGGTACAACCCCGACCTGACCGCCCCGTGCGCAGGCCAGACTTCCCAGGAGCGGCTGGAATCGGCGGTGCAAACCCTGAAGGCGGCAGGCTGGACCTGGGATGTGGAGCCTGCCTGGGACGCCGACAACCGTGACGTGATTCCCAAGGGCGAGGGCCTGAGAGGTCCAGGCGGCGAGACCATCCCGCCGCTCACCCTGTTGTCGCCCGGACCCGGCTACGACCCGATGAGAGCCACCTACTCGCTGTTCATCGAGGAGTGGGCCACCGACCTGGGTGTCCCGCTGGAGGCCGAGCCGACCGGGTTCTCCGTGATCGTGGACAAGGTCTTCGTGGGTGATCCGCTCGGGTGGGACATCTACATCCTGGGATGGGGGCTTACTCCCTTCCCGGACCACGTGTTCGACTTCTTCCGTTCCGCGAACGATTCGGCTGTGGGTGGTTTCAACACACCGGGCTATTCGAATCCGGCCTTCGACGAGTTGGCCTCTCAGTTCGACAGGGCCAAGACCCTGGCCGAGGCACGTGATCTGATCTTCCAGGGAGACGCCATGATCGCCGAGGATCTGCCCTACGTTGTGCTGTTCACCACGCCTCTCATCGAGGCCTATTCGAACCAACTCAACCTGCCGTTCACAACCATTCTTGACGGTTTGCAGGCGGTTGGAGGGTTGACTTCGACGGTCACCATCGGCTGATCACTACTGTCCCTTAAGACATGGGGAGCCGTCGCCTGCGGGATGGCGGCTCCCCACAATCCCGATGGCAAGACAAGAGGTGGGTTGGAGGAACAAGTAGGTGCTGCGATACCTGATACGCCGGCTGGTTCAGATGGTGCTGCTGTTCCTGGTGTTCCTGACGGTGACCTGGTTCCTCCTCTACATCCTCCCCGGCGACTCGGTCGCTCTGAAGTACGCCGGCAACCCCAACATCCCGCCCGAAGCCCGGGAGGTGGCGCTGGAACGACTGGGCTTGGACAAACCGGTGCTCATCCAGTTCCGCGACTACATGTTCAACTTCTTCCAGGGTGATCTCGGGGTCTCCTTCAACCAGTACCCGCGCCCGGTCATCGACATCATCGGCGAGCGCCTGCCACGGACCCTTGTCCTGTTTCTTGCCGCCCTCGTCACCTACTACTGGGCCGGATTCCTGGCCGGCAAGTACCTGGCCTGGCGCAGGGGGAATCGAGGCGAGATGCTGATCACCGTGTCCGGGGTGGGTCTCTACTCGATGTTCCTGCCTTTCTTCGCCCTGATGCTGATCTGGTTGTTCAGCGTCCAGTTGGACCTGTTGCCCCTGTCCAAGTTCCTGGATCCCAACCAGTGGCGGGATGCCCCGTTCGGCGCCAACGAGGTGTTCATGCGCCTCTTCTGGGTAACTCTGATCGCCGCCGTGGCGATGTTCGCGGCAAGTTTCGCATCTCATCGCACCAACAACCGCCCACTGGAACGGACCCTGCGGTGGGGAGGGATTGTGCTGGGGGTGGCCTGGTTGCTGTTCTACTGGTTCGGCACCGACACCGGCCAGGACATGCGGACCTACGCCGGAGACATCGGCTTCCACATGATCCTTCCGGTATTGACGCTCACCCTGATCAACTTTGCAGGGGTGATGCTCCTGACCCGCAGTTCCATGCTGGAGACCCTGCGGGAGGACTACATCCTCACCGCCCGCGCCAAGGGTCTGCCCGAGGGTGTGGTCCGGGACCGCCACGCGGCGCGCACCGCTCTCCTGCCCGTGGCCACCTCTTTGGTACTGGCGGTGGCCACCGTGATCGATGGTGGAGTCATCACCGAAGCGGTCTTCTCCTGGCCCGGCATGGGCGAGATCCTGATCTCCTCGGTGTTGAGCGAGGACATTCCACTGGCGGTGGGGGCTTTCTCCTTCATCGGGATAATGGCGTTGATCGGCCACTTCGTGGTGGACGTGCTCTATGGGGTGCTTGATCCTCGCATCCGGGTGACCGAGCATGGCTGAGATGGTGGATTTACCAGACCAGGCTGGAGCCAGAGACCAGCATCTACCGGATGTTCTGAGTGGAGAGGTGGACTCTTGGTGGAAGATCCGCATGGCCCTGATGCGGCGGTCCTTCCGGGATAACTGGAAGATTTTTCGCCGAAACAAGGTTGGTGTCCTGGGACTGGTGATAATCGCTTTCTGGGCCATCATGGCGATCATGCCCACCATCTTCTTTGCCACCGGCTTCTGGAATCCGGCGGTGTATGACCCGGTGACCGGCCTGGAACTCGATCCTCCCACCCGCACGATGACCATGGTGGAACGCATAACGGATCCCGAGACCGAGATAGACCGGCGTGCCGCGCTCCTGGACGGACGCATTCCCGACACCCTGCAAATAGGCGACACCTTTGAACTTCCCCTGCAGCCTGCACCTCCCGACAGCCGGCACTGGCTGGGGACCGATCCGCTGGGGCGGGACATCATGTCACAGTTGATGCACGGCGCGCGAGCCTCTTTCTTCCTGGGAATCCTGGCTGCAGTGGTCACCGTGGTGATCGGCACCACGATCGGGTCGATGGCCGCCTATTTCGGGGGAATCGT
>CAYWGY010000041.1:0-12828 GCA_964458055.1 uncultured Acidimicrobiaceae bacterium
GAACAAGGCGGTGGGCGGTCTCCACCTCGAGCTCGCCGTCGACGTAGCCGTACAAATGGGTAAAGACCTGTCTGCACTCGTTAGACATTCCGTGCCTCCGCCGGGGTCAGTCCCCGCTTGCTTGCATAATCCCACAACGCTTTTCGGAGCGCATTTCTTCCACGATGGAGTCTTGACATGACCGTTCCCATGGGAAGATCCAACGCTTCGGCTATCTCTTTGTAGGAAAAGCCTTCCACGTCGGCCAGCAAGACGGGGATGCGGTAGATCACGGGAAGTCCTTCGATGGCCTCCACGATATCGGACTCAAAGATCTGGTCGATGAGTTGGTCTTCGGGGGCCCTTGCCCAGAATCGCACCTGTTCGTAGATGTTTGAACGGTATGCCGTCACCTCTCCGCTCTCGTTCAGTTCCGTCTCCCGGGGGCGGCGGGTTTTGCGCCGGTACTCGTTGATGAAACTGTTGGTGAGAATGCGGAAGAGCCAAGCCCTGAGGTTGGTGCCCTCCTGGAAAGTGTGATAACCCCGGTAGGCCTTCAGAAGGGTCTCCTGGACGAGGTCCTCGGCGTCGGGTCGATTGCGGGCAAGGCGCAGGGCAGTGCCGTACAACTGGGGGATCAGGCCCATAACGTCGTCTTCGAACCTGCTCCTGTCAGCCATGGGACCAACGGTAGCACTCCTGGAGGGACTCCCAGTCTCTCGATAACCGAGACCGGACCTGCCAGAAGCCAGGAGTAGGCGGTCCTGCAGGCCTTCTTCTGATGAGTGTCCGGGGTCTGGCCGACGTCAGTTCTTCTCCGAGGCCTCAAGGCGGTCCAGGAGGCGGCCCACATCGGCTATGGACTCCAACACGGCGTCGGGACGGGGAGAAGAGGGGGGTGTTTTGGTTGCCCCGGTGAGGACCAGCACCGAGAACCAGCCGGCGTTGTGCGCCAACTGCAGGTCGGTGGCGGGTTGGTCTCCCACCATGACGATGCGTCCTGACGGCAGATGGTCTGTGATGGTCTCGATCATGGTGGGATGGGGCTTTCCAGCCGGTTCGGCCTGTTGGCCGGTGGCATATTCGATCGCCGCCACGATGGATCCGGCCGCCGGCCACATTCCGTCATGGCTGGGAAAGCACGGATCGGTGTTGGTGGCCACCAATCGCGCTCCGGCCCAGACTGCCATGCAGGCATGCTTGAGCAGGTCATATGTGAGGTGGGGAGCGAATCCCACCACCACAGCCTCGGCCATTCTCCAGTCGTCGACGACCTGCGCGCCAATACTGCCGAGAGCCTCCACGATTCCCTGGCCTCCGACGACCAGAGAGCGGGGACGGTCGTTTCTCAGCAGGTGTGCGGCCGCCATCGCCGATGAGAACACCTGATCGATCTGTGCGGGATAGCCGGTGGCGTCCCGGATCTTTCGCGCTGCGGCTGCCCGGGCGCGGCTGGAGTTGTTGGTGCAGAAGACCACCCGGTAGCCCCTCTGCTCGATACCGGCGAGGGCCCGTCCCGCCCCCGGGACGCCCTCTTTGCCGAGGTAAACGACACCGTCGAGGTCGAGGACCACGGCGCCCTCCCGGTTCATAGGACCTCCAGCAGAGAGAACATGGTGGAGACCAGGGGATAGGTGGGCACCTGTTCGATGGGAACCCACCGGACATCGGCGGCGTCGTCTCCGGCGCGCAGTTCTCCCCCCACCACCTCAGCCCAGAAATCGACCAGGGCAAAGTGCCATGCGGGCGGGTCCCCGGGTCCTATCGCCTCACCGGCCCAGGCCACTGTTCCCGTCCTGACCTCCAGTCCGGTCTCTTCGCGAGCCTCCCGCACGGCGGCCTCTCGCCAGGTCTCCCCCCAGCGCACCTTCCCGCCCGGCACCGCCCACAGGCCGGCGCCGGCCCCCTGGCCCCGCTGGATCAACAACAATCTGTTGCGGTCATCGACTATCACCACCCCTGCTCCGGCTATCGGTGGTTTCGACCCCCTCTTCTTGCCGGGGGCTGTCATGGATGGGAGCCGATGGGCACCGGAGACCGGTACCTGCCCGGCTGCGGTGGGAGGATCATCAGTGGCAGTCAATGCAGACATTGGACCTCCCTGAGGCTCTCTGGGTGACCCTCTTGACCAGGAAACAGTATTCGCACATGAACTCGTTCAGCCGGATCGCATGGTCATCGGGATTGATGGACAGTTCCTCTCGCCGGAAGCTCGCCACCTCCATGGCCTGTTCGGAGGTGACAGTGTTGCCCGACCCCCCCTCGGACACCATGTTGAGTTCCTCGACCTCCAATCCGGACAACTCGTCCTCCTCATCGGACTCGTCATCATCGTCGCGTTCAGAGTCCTCCGGGTAGTCGTCGGTCGAACCGAAGTCGTTGTCGAGGTCGTTGTCGAGGTCTTCGTCGTCTGCAAAATCCTCTTCGAAATTAGGGCTGTCCACGGGTATCTCCGGGGTGTTCGTCTGTTGTTGGAATCGGTCCAACCCTTGGAGCCGGAGCGAGAGTATAGACGGGTTTGAGGCATGGACATGGCAATCTCTGCCCGGTCCTCCTCAGACCCGGCCCCGGGGGCCTGTGCTCCGGTGGTGGGTATGCTACCGGTGGAGTCGGGCGGCCACCACCCCTCTGTCGATGCGACGAAGAGCATGACGGGCGAGATCGGCGATCCCGGGATGGGCGTCGCGGAGTTGGCGGAGGAGATCGACCAGTTGGCGAGCTGTCCTTACGAAGTCTCCGGGGGTCAGGCCTCCCTCGACCAGGTAGGCCAGCGGAGCGCCGCAGGCCCAGCGGTACATGTCTCCTCCGCATCCGGGCTCGGGAAACCCGGTGGGCGACATGCGCCGCGACAACTCGGAGCGGTTGAGTTGCTCGGCCAACTCGACCAGTCGGTCCCAGCGACGCTCTAGGCGGGCGGTGGGCCAGCGGACCGACTCCGCGGAGGAGCGACGGGGATCGTACACGAAGACCGATCCCAGCGCGGCGGCCTCCTCGGGGCCGAGTCCGGTGAACAATCCTCGGGACACTGATTCAGCGACCAGCAGGTCGCGTTCGTTGTACACCATCCGCAGGCGCTCGCCGGCTTCGGTAACCTCCCAACCCTTCAGGTATCCCCACTCTTCCATGAGGGCTCGGACCGCCTTGAACTGGGTATGGAGGCCCATCCCGGACCATCGGTCCTTCTTTTGGAGGTGCTCCAGCCGCCGGCGGGTACGGAGCGCCTGGCGGGCGCGGCGGAGATGGAAATCCGCATCCGGGCAGCCGGCGACCGGATGATCGCCGGGCCGGGGGCCGTTGAGTGACCCGGACCGGGGGGCCCTCTTTTCGGGCATCCGCCGCAGGCGAGCGGCCATCTCCCGCTGGAGGGCCCTCTTGTCGGAGTGGCGCCGCCTGGGCACCGCCAGGTGTCCCAACCGGGTGGTTCCCTTCACCATCTCCCGGGCGCCCATCGAGAGGGCATTGCCCGACTCCGACACCGCCAGAACCCGGGGCGCCTTGGAGCGGCGGGCAATGCGGCGGAGGACCACGTAGCGTCCCGAGCGAGGGCCGGACGGGATCTCGAAGACATCGCCGCTGCGCAACACCGCGGGCGATGTGGTGGTGGACTTTCGGCCCTTGCGGAGCGCCTCCAGGTATTCGAATACCGATCCTCGTTCGCACTGGCTGTCCCGCTCCTGCTCGGAGAGCTTTTGGGAGAGTTTCTCCGCGAGGCGGGTCTCGCTCTCCCGTCGGGAGGACTGCTGGTAGTCGGCGAAGGAGGAACCCAGCAATTCGAAGGCCCTCTCCTCGGGATAGTTCGCAACCAGGTTGGCGACCATGTTGTAGGTGATGCGAAAGCTCGACATCAGGGGATGTGCTCCCGTTCCCGCGGCCTTCACCACGTCCTGGAAGGGCACATACCGCGAGTAGAGGACGATCCCGAAGCCTTCGGTGTCAATCCCGCGCCGGCCTGCGCGACCGGTCAGTTGGGTGTAGTCCCCCGGTTCCAGCGCCTCGTGGGTCTCGCCGTTGAACTTCGTCATCGATTCCAGCACCACTGTCCTGGCGGGCATGTTGATGCCCAGCGCCAGGGTCTCGGTGGCGAAGACCACTCCCAGGAGACCTTCGGCGAACAACTCCTCGGTGGCCTCCTTGAAGGCGGGGACCATTCCGGCGTGGTGAGCGGCCACTCCCGCCTCCAGCCGGTCCAACCATCCCGGATAGTCGAGCGCCTCGAGGTCCTGGTCGGAGAGATGAGCCGTGTGGGTCTCGGCGACCGAGCGGATGGCCTGGCGGTTCTCGGGCGGCGTGAGGCGTATTCCGGCTCTCGACACCGCCGCGGCCGCGGCTTCGCAGCCCGCCCGGGAGAAGATGAAGTAGATGGCTGGCAGTATGCCCTCGGCGAAGAGCGCTTCCACCACCTGTGGCCGGCGGGGAGAGGCGAACCTGCGCCGGTTGCGGCCGCTGGAGAGAAGCGACATGATCCGAGGGTTTGGCCTCTTCCTCCCGTCCACCTGCACGAAGGTGGGCAGGAGGCGGAAATGCTGCGGCCCCCAGCGATCCCGGAGCGCGTAGCGGTCGCGGAGGGGGACAGGCCTCTCCATGGTCCTGATCAGCCGGGTCTCGCCCCGGCACTTTTTGACCCACCCCACGAACTCGGAGGCGTTGGAGACCGTGGCCGACAAACAGACCATCTGCAGGGGTGCAGGAGCGTGGATCACGATCTCTTCCCAGACCGCTCCTCGGGACCGGTTGGCCAAATAATGGACCTCGTCGAGGATCGCCACGCCCACTCCATCCAGTTCCTCGGGGTTGGCATAGAGCATGTTGCGAAGCACCTCGGCAGTCATGACCACCACCGGAGCCTGGCCGCGGACGGCGTGGTCACCGGTGAGAAGGCCGACACTCTCCCGGCCGTAATAGGCGCACAGGTCGTGGTACTTCTGATTGGAAAGCGCTTTGATGGGAGTGGTGTAGAAGGCGCGGAGTCCCTTTGTGAGTGCCAGGTGGATTGCGGTTTCGGCCACCAGGGTCTTGCCGGCTCCGGTGGGCGCCGTCACGACGATGTTCAGTCCCTCTTCCAGCGCCTCCGCCGCTTCGATCTGGAAGGCATCGGGCTCGAATGGCAGAAGATCCAGGTATTCGCGGCTGATCGGCGCCCGGTTCATTTTCTGAGCACCAACCTCACCAGCCAGTAGGTGATCTCATAGAAGGCATAGAGGGGAACCGAGAGCATCATCAGGGTCAGGACGTCTCCGGTGGGCGTGATTATCGCTGCTCCGGTCACCACCAACAGCACCGCCCATCTCCGTCCGCGGGCGAGCTGTTTGGAAGTCACCAGGTTGGCGGCGGCGGCTGTGAATAAAAAGACCGGGTAGAGAAACGAGATTCCGAAGGCCAGGAGGAATCGGATGGTGAAGGAGAAGTAGTCGGAGAGCCTCAGATTGTTGGAGACGTCCTCGAAGATGCCCAGGAGAAAGGCGAGTCCCCTGCCCATGGTCTGATATCCCACCGCCACTCCCAGGCAGAAGAGCAGGGTGCACGCTATCACGATGGGTATCGCCCACTTCCTCTCCCGCCGGGTGAGAGCCGGGTTGATGAACATCCAAACCTGGTAGATCACCACCGGGCTTGCCAGGACACCGCCCCCGAAGAAAGCGATCTTCATCAGCACCGAGAACTCTTCGGTGGGCGCCAGCACCTGCAGGTTGTTGTCCTCTCCCGGAAATGCCTGGTCGTAGGGGTATTGCAGGATGTCTTTTATGTAGGTTCCGATGATCGCACACACCAGCACGGCCACGGCCGATTTGACTATCCGCCACCGTAGCTCGTTGAGGTGGTAGAGAAGAGGCTGGCGGCTCTCTTCGGTCATGACTCGGCGTGGGGAGGGGTCGTCCGCTCATCGGGGTTGGGCGAGCCGGAATCCGGGGTCTGGTCGGCCTCACCCGGCTCCAAGGGGTCGTCACCGTCACCCGCCGGGGCCTCGGCGCCTTCGGGAACCGCTCCATCGGCAGCACTGTCGGGTTCTCCCGGTCCGGTCCGTTGCGCTCCGGGCTTTGTGTCGCTGGGCTGGGCCAACTGGGGGGGTGAGCGGAGCGCCTTCTCCGATTCCGAGAGGGATCCCCGCAGTTCCTTGCCGGCGTCCCTGGTGGTCGTCACCACGTCCTGGGCGGCTTCTCGTATGTCTTGCACCGCCAGTTCATTCTCCAGTCCCTGGCGAAGTTCGCGGGCCGCCACCCTGAACTCGGCCACCATCTTTCCCGCCTTGCGGGCCATGGCGGGCAGGCGGTGGGGTCCGAACACCACCATGGCCACCACCAGGATCACCAGGACTTCGCTCCACTCAGGCATTGATTCTCAATGCTATATCTCTCGAATGGGTCTGCGCCGCGCCCGTCTGGCGCCGGCTGCGGTCCGCGCCGGCCTCCCCGGGTTCGGGGAGGCCAACCCGGTTTCCATCAGAGATCGGGGGCGAGATCTCAGAGCGGGTCAGCGGCCGGACCACGCCGGAGGTCTCTTCTCCCCGAAGGCGGCGATGCCCTCGCGGGCATCCTCGGACAACAGGGTGGCGGTGAGTCCTCCCGCCAGGTAGTCGAGGGCTGCGTCCAGCCCGAGGTCCTGCACCATCCAGAAAGAATCCTTGCCGAGTTGGAGGGCGGCCGGGCTCTGGGAGATGAGGGCGGCGGCCGTCTCCGCCACCGCCCGGTCGAGTTCTTCCCGCTTCACCACCCTGGAGACGGCGCCCAGTGACAGAGCCTCGTCGGGGGTCATCAGTCTGCCGGTCATCATCATCTCCAGCAGTGCCCGGCGGGGGATGGTGCGCGCCAGGACGGCCGAGATGATCATGGGCCACACCCCCACTCGCACCTCGGGAGTGCCCAGCTTGGCATCTTCTGCGCATATGACGATGTCGCAGGCGGACATCAGGCCGAATCCTCCCCCCACGGCGTGTCCGTTAACTCTGGCGATGGTGGGTTTCCCGCATCGGATCATCAGCCGGAAGAGTTGGGCCAGGGCACCCCGGTGGCGGTGCATTCCCACCGGATCGTCGAAGATCCCGCCGTCCAGGTCCGCCCCGGCGCAGAAGGCACGGTCGCCGGCACCCGTGTAGACCACCACCCTCACATCGGGGTCCTCTGAGGCTCGGCGGGTGAGCGACAGCAAGCTCTCCAGGGTCTGGACGGAGAGGGGATTCATGCGATGGGGCTGGTCGATGGTGAGCGTGGCCCGTCCCTCGTTGACTTCATAGCGAACCATGGTGTGCCTTCCGCCGGCTTTGAGATCTTGACCCCCCAGTATGGCCGTCTCCCCCACGGCGGTCACAACGGTAGTCTTCAGGCCGGTGGCGAGGGAGCCACCGACCGGCTCGGCCCGGTGGCGCCTGTAAAGGCCGCGGCATGTGAACAGGAAATGGAGGTAAGGGTCCCGACATGGCTATGGTGATGCTGGTGCGGCATGCCCGGACATCGGGGAACTCGTCCGGGCGGTTCATAGGACAACACGACGACCCCCTTGACGGGAAGGGGTTGCGTCAGGCTTCCCTGCTGGTCCCGCGGCTGACCGATTTCCGCCCTGACCGGGTGATCTCGAGCGACCTCATGCGCTGCACCCAGTCCATGGAGCCCTTCGCCGCCGCCACGGGGTTGCCGATCGAGACCGATGCGCGGCTGCGGGAGGTGGCCGACGGAGAGTGGACCTATCTGACCCAGGAGGAACTGTGGAGCGGCTGGCCCGACTTGATGCACCGCTACAGCCGGGGAGAGGATGTACCCCGGCCGGGAGGCGAGCAGTGGGCCGACGTCCGCCGCAGGGTGCTGGAAGCTCTGGAGGAGATCATCTCCCAGACGGCTCCCGGGGAGAGGGTGGTCATATGCACCCATGCCGGCCCCAGCATGCTCATAGCTGCCTGGATCACCGGGACACCTCTCCCGGGCAACATCTTCTTGGGGCCGATCTCTCCTCCCGGCAATGCTTCGGTGACAGTCTTCGATCCGACCTTCCCGGCTCTGGTGAGCTACAACGAGACCTGCCACCTCAGAGACGAGCGGAACCCTCGTCTTGACTCCGACCGGTTGATCAGGCCGAAAGCGACTTGATCTGTGTGGCGAGCGCCGTCCACTCCTCGTCGGTGAAGATGGCGTCTCCCGCCATGCTGTATATGCCCACGCGCTGGATCCTGCCCGCATAGCGCGACACGATTCGTTCTGCCAGGTCTTCGAGAGGAGCGACCACCGCCACCTGGTGCACGACCTCGTCAGGGATGACGTCTGCCATCTCCTTCCACTCTCCCCGCTTGCTCATGGCGTTGAGGGCGGGTCCGAAGTCCCAACCGTGACTGTCCATTACCGGGGCATAGCTGGGAGTGGAGGCGTAGAAGGCGATCTGTTCCTTCACCGGACGCATCAGACGTTCCATGTCCGAGGCTTTTCGTCCGGTGACCACGAACACCGGAGCGGACAATTCGACGTCTCTGACGGAACGTCCGTTCCCGGCGGCGCCGTCCGCTATGGCGGGAATCACCACCGTGTCGAGATAGCGGGTGGTGTGGAAGGGATGGACATGAAAGCCGTCGCACACCTCGCCGGCCAGCCTGCTCAGAAGGGGGCCCACCCCGGCGATGTAGACGGGAATCTCGGGAAACTCGTTGGGACCGGGATTGAAGAACGGGGTCATGAGGGTGAGTTGGTAGAAGTCTCCCCTGTAACGGAGCCTGGTGCCGTTCTGGAAACAGTCCCAGACCGCCCGGAGCGCTCCGATGTAGTCGCGCAGTCGAGCGGCGGGACTGGACCACTCCGTCGAGAAGCGGCGGGTGATGTGAGGCTTGATCTGGGTGCCGAGGCCGAGGATGAACTTCCCGCCGGCCACGATCTGCATGTCCCAGGCCAACTGGGCCATCACCATGGGCGAACGGGGAAAGGCCAGCGTTATGGCGGGGCCGACCTCCAGTCCCGGTTCGGCGCGGGAGGCCAGGCACATGGACAGAAACGGTTCGTGCCCGGTCTCGGCCGTGAAAAACCCGTCGTATCCGATGCGCGCGGCCCGATGGGCGAACTGCGGAGCGGCGGTGGGAGGCAGGTTGGGAAAGTAGTAATCGAATTTCATGGCAAGGGTTCTGTTATCTCGGATTCGGGGGAACATCCCTCACATTAGACTGGGTTCTCTGATGAGACGAGCTTTCAAGCTGGCGGTTGCGGTTGGCGGTATCGGCGCCTTGGTGTGGAGCATGCGCAAGCGGGTGCGCATCGCGGTTGGAAGGGGCGACGGCTCCGAATCCGGTTTCCAGATAATCGAACCGGCGCCCGAGGAGCCTGTCGAGGTGGAGGGACCGGTCGAGGCCGACGCGCCCTCCGACTCCGATTCCGGCGACGCCCCCGAACTCGACGCCGAGAACGATTCCCGCTGAGCGCCGGTGCGACCCGCCCGGTAGCCGGGCCTGGTGAGGGAGACGGGGATACTCTTCACAAAATGCCGGCAATTTCCCCATACCTGGTGCACCCGGACGACTTGGACGGGTTGGTAGGCCCGGAGGAACCGACCTTTCGTTCCCGCCAACTCCGGGAGTGGCTTTACAAGAACCCGGTTCTCGACGCCGGAGAGATGACCAACCTTCCCAAGGCTCTGCGAAGGCGTCTGGCGGGCCGGCTCTGGCCGTTCGCGGTGGAGGATCACCAGGTCACAGACCGCGGCACCACCCACAAGTGGCTCTTCAGGACGCCTGACGGTGCGGCCGTCGAAGCGGTGGCGATGGGCTACCGTAAGCGCACCACCCTGTGCCTGTCATCCCAGGCGGGCTGCGCCCTCGCCTGTTCCTTCTGCGCCACCGGGCAGTTCGGCTTCGAGCGGCACCTCCAGGCAGGGGAGATCGTGGCGCAACTGACCCATGCCAACGCCTACCTGGGGGCCCACCCCTTCTCCGGATCGCCCCGGCGGGTCACCAACGTGGTGTTCATGGGAATGGGCGAGCCCCTGGCAAACTATCCCCGGGTGAGGGAGGCTATCCGTCTGATGGTGGAGGAGGTGGGCATGTCGGCCCGTGCCCTGACCGTCTCCACAGTGGGGGTGGTCCCCGGGATCCGCCGTCTGGCCGATGAGCCATGGCCGGTCAAGCTGGCCGTGAGCCTCCACGCCTCCGACGATGAACTACGCTCGCGCCTGGTCCCTCTCAACCGTCGATACGGGCTGAAGGAGATCGAGGCCGCGGCCTCCTACTTCTTCGAGAGGAAGCGACGAAGGATCTCCCTGGAGTGGACGATGATCAGGGATGTGAACGACGATCTGTCCCAGGCCAGGGGACTGGTCGGCATCGCCCGGCGGCTGCGGGCCCATGTCAACCTGATCCCCCTCAATCCCACCCCCCTCAGCCCCGATCTCCCCTCCCGGCCCGAGGCCGTGCGCCGGTTCGCCAGGGCACTGCGAGATGGAGGGGTGAACGTGACCGTGAGGGACACCCGGGGCAGCAGCATCGATGCCGCCTGCGGTCAGTTGCGGGTGAAGTCCCTGGGAAACGATCGCGACGAGGAAGCTCCGGTCCTTCTCCGTCCGCCCCGGTAGACCCTTGTTATTGTGGCTCTGATGGAATCGGAGTCGGCCATCACCCCCGAACTGGTGGAAGTCAGGACGGATGAGCGCTTCGATGAGAAGAGGTTGGCCGATTACCTGCGTGGGCGCCTACCCGGAAGCGACCGCCCCCTGGCGGTTCACCAGTTTGCCAGGGGCAAGGCCAACCTGACCTATCTGCTGAGCTTCGGTGAACCCGGCGGGTCGGCGACCGAGTACGTCCTCCGGCGACCTCCCCTGGGTCCGGTGGCGCCCGGGTCCCACGACATGGCCCGTGAGTTCCGGGTGCTCTCCACCCTGTGGAGGGCCTTCCCGTTGGCTGCCCGGGCGTTTTTGTTCTGTGATGACGAATCGGTCATCGGCGCCCCTTTCTTTGTCATGGAGCGGCGGCACGGAGTGGTGGTGCAGGGAACCATCCCCCCGGAGTTCGGAAGGGGGGATGATCCCGGCACCAACCGCAAACTCTCTGAGGTGGTGGTGGATACTCTGGCTGAGTTTCACGCCGTGAGTCCCCCCGCCGCCGGGTTGGGGGACCTGGGGTACCCCGAGGGTTTCATGGACCGCCAGCTTCGGGGTTGGATAGGGCGGTGGGACCGCGCCCGCCATGAGCCGAACCCCCTCGTGGATGAGCTTTCCCGATGGCTCGAGAAGAACCAGCCGCCCTCGCCGCCACCCACCTTGCTCCACAACGACTGGCGTCTGGACAACATGGCGGTGGACCCGGGCGATCCGGGCCGTTGCGTAGCCGTCTACGACTGGGACATGTGCACCCGGGGCGACCCCTACGCGGACGTCGGGACCCTGATGGGCGTCTGGTTCGACCGGGGGGAAGCCACGATCTTCCTCGACCCGATGCCGACACGCTCTCCCGGGTTCATGTCCCGCGGGGAGGCCATCTCCCGGTACGGCGCCAAATCCGGTCGCGATGTCTCGGACATGAACTGGTACGTGGTGTTCGGGACCTTCAAGATGGGGGTGATACTGCAGCAGATATACATTCGTTGGTTGAGGGGTCAGACTAAGGATGAGAGGTTCGCCAACATGGGTAGGGACGCCGCCCGCCTCTTTGAGTTGGCGGCGGTCCGCCGGTCTTCTTAGGCACAACCCGCCGGCGATCCGTACCCGATCAGGTATGCGCAATTGTCGTTTTGCATATCTGGCTCAGAGCTGTCCCTGCAGGCCGACCGCTGACGGCAAAGTGCAGGTGAGGGTACCCGACCGTTAACATTGTGCTTGCAATTCACTTCCAGGTTGGATGCTGATCCTCCCAGGAAGGGATTTACTTCTGTATATCATATTCGTCCGTATATATTATTCGGAATACAAAATGCGGACATAGTGCCATGTTTGTGCTAAGGTTGCTCGAATGGAACGGAATCTTTCTGAGAAGAAAGAAATAGTGGCGACGTGGCTGAACCGTCTGCCTGCTGCCGGGGTCGGTATTGCGGTGGACTACCAGCAGTCCTACGGGCTGAGTTACGTTGACGCCAAGGCATTGGAACTTCTCTACGGAGGACCCCTGGGTCCTCGGCAACTTGCGGAGAGGTTGCAGATGAGTCCGGCAGGAATCACCAAGCTACTCGATCGACTGGAGAAACGGGGACTGGCCCAGCGCCGTCGCCACCCGGCCGATCGGCGAAGGTCGCTGGTGTTCATAACCGACAAGGCTCTGGTGTCAAGCTTCCAGCGTGAGCAGGTGAAGGAACTTATCAACAAGGTGGTGGAAGACGCCACGGATGTTCAGTTGGAGGTTCTGTACACCTTTCTGGAAGGACTCGGTAACGAACTGATCCGCGAGGGTCTGCTCAGAACGTAGGAATGCTCTCGGGCTGACCCGGTAGCCTCCCACTCTGTGGGAAACTTGGCGGTGGCCGGCCCTTCTGAGCAGTGCGCCCAAGCGGGTGCCGGTTTGGCGCGTAATGGCGGCAATGCCGTGGACGCGGCGCTGGCGGCCATGATGGTGGCTCTGGTGACCGAGGTGGCCGTGATCGGCCCGGGCGCCGGCGGCTTTGTGACAGTGGGAGGGCCTGACCGCACCCCGGTCGTGTATGACGGTGCGATGGCCATGCCCGGTCTGGGTCTGGAGGCCGACCGGCTGGGAGGAGGAGGAGTGGCGGTCCGAATCGGCTACGGCGGGGGAGTGGATACCATCGTGGGCCCCGGCAGCGTGGCCGTTCCCGGGGGGTGGGCGGCCATGCACTCGGTGTGGAGGGACCTTGGTGTGGCGCCCTGGCGGGAGGTGGTGGCGCCCGCGCTGGACTACGCACGGAGGGGCTTTCCCCTGGGATCGGTCTCCGATTATTACCTCGGATA
>CAYWGY010000041.1:12838-14890 GCA_964458055.1 uncultured Acidimicrobiaceae bacterium
TCGGATACTCCTTCGAACCCATCTACTCTGTGGATCCGGTGTCCCGGGAGGCTCTCCACAACGGCAACCGCCGCCGAACCGCCGGACAGACGATCTGGGTGCCCGGGCTGGCAGATGCCTTGGGCGCCGTTGCGTCGGAGGGAGCGGATGTGATGTACGGGGGCGAGTTGGGCAGGGACATCGCCGATGACCTCCTGGCTCGGGGAGGGATCATGACCCGGAGGGACCTCGCCGAGTATCGGGTGAAGAAGCGCTCTCCGATCCTTCTGAAGCTCGGAGAGTGGACCGTGGCTCTCAACCCGCCGCCGGCGGTGGGAGGAGTGGCTCTGGCCGGCATGCTCACCAAAGTAGGCCACCAGCCACCCCTGTCCTACCGACGGTTGGTCGAGGCCCAGTTGGAGGTGCTGGGTTACCGGCGATCTCATGTGGACGGCGCTTCCGACCGGAGCAGGGAGATCATGACCATGTCCGCCCGGATGCTGGCGGGTTTGGGGTCTCCTTCCACCGTTAACATCTCTGCGGTGGATTCTTCGGGGCTGGCATGCGCGGTGACCATGTCCTGTGGCTACGGCTCGGGTGTGATAGCGGGTGCCAGCGGGATGTGGATGAACAACTCCCTGGGCGAGATAGAGTTGACGGGCGGGACTTTCCACGGCCAGGCGCCGGGGGACAGGCTCATGTCGAATATGGCTCCCACGGTGATGTGGAAGGACTCCGGGAGCGTGGTGGCGGCGGGATCTCCGGGCGCTGACAGGATTACCACCGCTCTTCAGAACACCTTGCTGTCGGTCCTTGTGGACGGGTGCTCCCTGGGTGAGGCCGTCGAGCGTCGCCGGGCACACGTCGAATACACCCCTCGCGGGTGGAACCTGTGCTACGAGGATGGGTTTCCGTTGGAGGGACTGCAGATGCCGATGCGCTCGTTTTCGGGGCGCCACATGTTCTTCGGGGGAGTCAGCGCAGCCTCCCGGGCCGCCGACGGTTCGATGGAGGCGGTGGCCGACTCCAGGCGTGTGGGAAGGGGAGTCGTCGTATAAAGAGGGCCGACTACTCCTTTCTGGCCCGGTGGCAGTGGGCGGTCGCCCATGTGGTGCTGTTGGCGCTGGTGATCACCTTCGTCAACCTGGGCCTGTGGCAGTTGCGGCGGCTGGACGAGCGTCAACTCTCCAACCAGGTCGGCCTGGCTCGCTACGACGCCGAGTCCTTCGATCTGGTTGCGATGGTGGATAGCGCCGCATCGGAAGTGGATACCCTCGAGTTTCGCCGGGCGCGAGTATCCGGGGAGTGGGATGCCTCTTATGAGGTGTACGTCCGGTCGCAGGTGCGAAACGGCCGCTCTGGGTTGTGGGTCGTGACCCCTCTTGTGCTCGAGGACGGACGGGCCGTCATGGTCAACCGCGGCTGGATCCCGGTCGGCTTGGATCGAGGCGAAGTTGCGCCTCCGTCCGGTGTGGCGGATGTGAGTGGGGTGGTGATGGCCTCTCGCTCGCGATCTGTGCTGGGACCCGAGGACCGGCCCGGAATCGAGGACACGGTGGCCCGGGTCGATCTGGGAGTGCTTGACGGCTACACGCCGTTTCCCCTGCTCATGGTCTACCTGGAAGAGTCGTCACCGAATCCCGCGGCGTGGCCCCTGCGCCTGGATCCCCCCTCCTTCGATGACGAGGGATCGCACTTCGCCTACGCTTTCCAGTGGTTTTCCTTCGCGGTGGTGGCGCTGGTCGGTTACGGCTTCTTCATCAGGGCCCGGGCTCACCGCCGCTACCGCCCCGCCGAGTCGACGGTGCCGGACTGAGAACCTATCTGCCGGAAGCACGGGCTTGGCCGCAGCGGTGATCGGTGTCGTTGGTCGGTTCCTGTAGCCGGGCAGCACAGAACCAGGTGATTTCGACGCTCTTGAGGATGAATCCCTCACCGTTTTCGTGAGGATGAGCAAAGACGTGAAGGCGCCAGCCCGTCACCGGGTGATCCTTGATGCCGGTCACGTCCATGGCTATTTCTCCCAGGTCGCCGACCTGGGGCCCTCCGGAGACCGTTATGGCGGCCATGGGA
>CAYWGY010000042.1:0-230 GCA_964458055.1 uncultured Acidimicrobiaceae bacterium
CGACTGGAGGAGGCCAACACATGCCTCCTTCCCCTTACGGTCGGGAGGATTGAGGGGATATCGAGCTTTTCGACACTTTACGCATGCTCACCAGACGTCCCGCTCCGCTGCCGCACGGCGGGCGGTAACAGCGGGGAACGGTTAGGTAAGGTGTCGAGACCGACTTCGACAGGGATGTGCCTGTTGTGTGAACAGAGATTCACCTGGGCAGGCATGGGTCGACACCTTCG
>CAYWGY010000042.1:318-6112 GCA_964458055.1 uncultured Acidimicrobiaceae bacterium
TATATCGGGAGAGATGTACCAGGTAGCAGAGAGGGATTGGCTAAGTGACTTCGGCGGTCTCCCCGTGGACGCCGGTGTCTACGAAGAGACCCCTCGAGCCTCCGATACGACCTGGACTTCCCACCCGAAGACCAGTTCCGCCTTCTCGCCGCACCCACGCTTGTGCTCCACAGCTCAGAAGACTTGAACGTCCCGGTGGAGGATGCTTTCGACACCGTGCGCGCCCTGTGGGCCGCCGGGAACCGGGATGTCGAACTTCGGATACTCCCAGGCGGCAACCACTCCTTGCGGTTCGATGCCGAGGACTACGAGCCCCGGGTTCAGGAGAAGGTCACCATGCAGAACTTCGCACGCCCATTCGTTCACCTCTACCCGGACGTAGTGATCGACTACCTGGTTCGCAGGCTCTCCTGACGGGTCATCGGGGCCGAATCCAATGACTGATGCGAGTCGCCCACGGTCGCCCTTTGCCGCCTATTTGCGTGCCGACCACCTCCCCTGCCAGTGACGTCAACCTTCCGAATCTGAGGGGTCGGTTAACGGGTCCCTGGTCCGACATTCAAGGTTCAGCGATGAAGGTAGGCGCCCAAGCCAAAGATGCATAATGGGAAAACCCGCTTGTACAGGGACGAAAGTTCCCGGAGAGCTTATACCCTTCGAAGGGAATTGGCTATCACGGGGCCGGCATGCCGCTAGACAGACTGACCTTTGCGCTCGACCGCCATGTCGCACGCCTGCAGAAACAGGGGACGACCAAGGGTGGGGAACTGGTTATCAGACAGGTAGTCCGAGCCGAGCGGGACCGAGGGCCCAGGTATCTGTTGGAAGGCCAGGGGCAACGGCCTTTCATCCGGATGAACTCCAACTCTTACCTGGGATTGGCGTTGCATCCCGAGGTGATCCGCGCCGAGGAGGCCACCGCCCGGGCGATGGGAACCGGGCCGGGTGCGGTCCGATTCATCGTCGGCACCCACGCCCCTCATGTGGAACTGGAGCATGCCCTGGCGGCCTTCCACGGGCGCGCCGCCGGGATGATCTTCTCATCGGCATACGCCGCCGTGATGGGAACCCTGGTCTCGCTCATTGACCCGGCCACCGCGGTGATCTCCGACGAACTGAACCACAATTCCATAATCAACGCCGTCCGCCTCGGCAGGCCCCTGATCAAATCCGTCTACGGGCACCTGGACATGGCGGCTCTCGACCATCAACTCGCCCAAGCGGCCGGGCGGACAACGCGGGCGATAGTCGTGACCGACGGCATTTTCTCCATGCGCGGCGACCACGCTCCGCTGAAAGAGATCATGGAGATCGCCCGTCACCACGATCAGAGCTTCCCCGAGAACGTGGTGGTGGTCGTGGACGACTCCCACGGTGTAGGCGCCTTCGGCCCCACCGGCCGGGGCACCGAAGAACACACCGGTAGCCCACCTGCCGACATACTGATCGGCACCCTGGGAAAGGCCCTGGCGGTCAACGGGGGATACGTGGTCTCGACAGATCCGGTGATCCGTTATCTCCGGGAGACGTCCCCCTTCTACATCTACTCCAACCCGATCACCGCCGCCGAGGCAAGCGCCGCCCTTGCCGCCCTCGGAATATTGGACAGTCCCGAGGGGCAGTCGCTGCTGGACCACCTGCGAGATCTCACTCGCCGCTTCGAATCCGGCCTGGTGGAACTGGGTGGTGAAGTCCTACCGGGCGAGCACCCCATCGTCCCTCTCATGCTTCGGGACACCGACGAGACCCGCCGTGTCGTCCGGGCGCTTTTTGACGGCTGCGTCCTGGCCACCGGCCTCACATATCCCGTGGTTCCCAGGGGCGATGAGGAAATCCGCCTCCAGGTCAACGCCGACCACACCACGGCCGACCTCGAACAGGTCTTGTCGGTCCTGGCTGCTGCGCTGCGCTGAATATGGGACCGTCACCGAAGAATCCCGGTCCCGGTGTCTATCACAGACGACTGGTCGCCGCAACGTGGCCCGGCTCGCCGGTGCCACAGCCGACAGAGTTGAGAGCTGCCGAGAAGGTGGTCGCCGGCAACCAACGGCCCACACCCCTGGTGCTGTCACAGTCCCTTTCGGATCGCTACGATCGCCAGGTCTACCTGAAGCTGGAGTTTGTTTCTCCCATCCGCTCCTTCAAGCATCGGGGAGCCCTCGTGGCGGTCCGCCGGTTGTCCGAGGAGTCGGGAACTCACACGGTGGTGACGGCTTCGACGGGCAATCACGGACAGGGCGTCGCCTTCGCCGCGTCCCTTTTCGGCCTCGAGACAGTGGTCTATGCGCCGGAGAACGCCGCCAGGGAGAAGCTCCGGGCAATGCGCCGTCTCGGCGCCGAAATCCGCATCGAGGGCGAAAACCTGGCCCAGGCTCAACAGGCGGCCGCCGCGACAGCGGGCAATGGCATTTCGTACATCGAGGATGGTGAAAGCGGCGACCTGATGGCGGGAGCCTCAACGGTGCTGTCGGAGATCCTCGACTCCGACTCCGATCTGGACACCGTGGTGGTTCCCATCGGTGGTGGCAATCTGATCGCAGGGTCGTTGCTGGCCTGTGAGCTTGGCCGATCGGAGACACGGATCGTCGGTGTGCAGTCGACGGCGGCCAGTGCAGCAACCCAGAGCTGGCTCGGTGCGGGGATGGTGGAATCTGAGTGCGTGACCTTCGCGGGCGGCCTGGCCACCACCCGCCCCGGGGAGTTGGCCCTGGCAGTGATGATCCAGTACCTGGAAACGATCACGCTCGTGCATGAAGATGACCTTTATCGAGCGATGGCCCTGGCTCTCTTCAACACGGGAATGGCGCCGGAGGGTGCGGCGGCTGCTCCGATAGCCGCACTGGAACGTTTTGGAGACTCGATCCCCGGCGAGCGCATCGGGCTTTTGATCACCGGCAACTGGTCATCGGAGCAGGAGATCATCAAAGCCGTCGAGTTCCGTGAGGCCACCCACGGTGCCTGAACGATGGCTGCTGAGAGGCGGCACGGTTATTGACGGGACCGGCGCCGCGCCGTCGGTCCTCGATGTGTTGGTCGAGGGAGAGCGAATCGCGGCTCTCGGTCCTTTCTTGCCGGCGCCGGAAGGGGCCCGGGTGGTGCATCTGGAAGGAATGGCCCTCTGTCCCGGATTCATCGACCTCCACTCCCACGCCGACTTCACTCTGCTGGCCTTCCCGTCGGCCGACAGCGCCCTCCGCCAGGGCATCACCACCATCGCCACGGGCAACTGCGGTGGGGGAGTGGCCCCCCTGCGCCACCGAGACCAGGTGGGCACTGTTGCGTTCGGATACTCACCGGACTGGAAAGTCACAGTCGACTGGTCGAGTTTCGCCGAGTACGCAGCCCGGCTCCAATCGACCGCGATCAACGTGGCGCCGCTTGTTCCCCATGGCGCACTCCGCAACGCGGTGATGGGTATGGAGGCGAGACAGCCCGACCCGGCCGAGCTTCGCGAGATGCGACAGCTCTTGGCGCGGTGTCTCGACGAGGGAGCTTTCGGGATGTCCACGGGGCTGGAGTACCAGCCGGGAATGTGGGCCCACCAGGAGGAGATCGAGTCGTTGGTCGCCGAAGTCGGAGCTCGATCACGCCTCTACGCCACCCACATTCGCGGGCGGGCCGAAGAACACGCAGAAGCAACGGCAGAGGCCATCCGCACCATCCGCGGCTCGGGTGCGCGCCTGCAACTCTCACACTTCGCACCCAGACCGAACGCGCCCAGAGACTCCGGCGACGAGGCCTTCCGTCTGGTCTCCGAGGCCGTGGCCGACGGAGGCCACATCGGGGTGGACACCTTCCCCGAGATATGGGGACCGGCGCTTTTGATCGATCTGTTCCCGGATTGGGCCCTGGAGGGCGCCATCCCCAAGGTGCTGGCGCGTTTGTCCTCGGAGTCGGCGCGCTCGGCTATTGGCGACCACTTCCGATCGACACCCGGATTCCTTGCCAGGGTCGCCGGTTACGAACAGATCTACATCGTGGACAACCCGTCCGACCCGGAGGTGGCGGGCAGGTCGCTGTCCGAGATTGCCGAAGAGACCGGTCGAAGCGTCTCGGACGCCTGCTGTGACATTCTCCTGGACGCTCAAAGCCGGTTCCGTGAGATCGCCATCCGGCACATCTACGCCACCGAGGATGACCTCCGACGGGTCCTGTCACTGCCCTACTGCAGCATCGAGAGCGACGGGGTGGTCACGTCCGGGGAGGACGGCAGTTGTCCCCTGGTGTGGAGTGCCTCCTCATACGGGTACGTTGCCAGGGTCATAGAACACTACGTGGGGACCGTCGGCCTGTTCTCGATACAGGAGGCTGTCCGGCGCATGACCTCACTACCCGCGTCTTCCCTGGGCATCTCCGACCGGGGGGTGATAAAAGAAGGTGCGTTCGCCGATCTCGTGGCCTTCGACGCCGAGTCTCTCAGGGACCGCAGTACTCCCGAGGCTCCCGCCCGGCATCCCTCGGGCATCGAATTGGTCCTGGTGAACGGTCGGGAGGCTGTCAGGGGAGACACGATCACCGGATCCCGCTCCGGCCGGTTGCTTGACCCATGACCGGCGCCGGAGAGTCCCCCTAGCCATGGGTGTTTCGCAGCGAATCGACGCAGGCGTTCTGATCCCCGGCGACGGCGCGCCCTTGGCCGACGGGTCGGTGGCCATCGAGGGTGATCGGATTGTCTATGCAGGGCCCCGGGCAGCAGCGCCGCCGGGAGACCGGACGACCGGGGTTCCCGTGCTCATGCCCGGCCTCTGGGACGCCCACTGCCACTTCTTCGGAATAAGGTCGGCGAGCCTCGGGGAGTTGGCGACGGTACCGGTCGTCAAGCGTGGTCTGCGCGCCGCCGCAGATGCATGGAAGGCGTTGAACGCCGGCTTCACCAGCCTTCGCGAGGTGGGCGGCCTGGGAGTCGATCTGGCGGCCGCCGTGGAAGAAGGAACGCTGGTCGGCCCCCACATCTATGGCTCCGGTGCGATCCTGTCAATGACGGGTGGACATGGAGACGTCCACTCACTCCCGCTCGACTTCGTTGCCTCGTCGGAGGCACTCACCGACCTTGAACTCTGCGATGGGGTGCCGGAATGTCTCAGAGGAGTGCGCAGGCAACTCAGAAGAGGCGCCAGGGTCATTAAGGTGTGCGCCACCGGTGGGGTGGTGAGCGAACTGGACAAGCCGGAACACCCCCAGTTCTCCCCCGAGGAGTTGGTTGCCATAGTGGAGGAGGCGGCGCGGGCCGACCGGGTGGTGGCGGCTCACTGCCACGGCAGGGCGGGCATAATGGCGGCCGTCAGGGCGGGAGTGCGGACGGTCGAGCATGGGACCTTCCTCGACGCCGAGAGCGCCCGGGCAATGGTGGACTCCGGCACGGTGCTGGTGTCGACGCGTTTCATCGGAGAAGCCTTGCTGGCCGAGGGTTCCCCCGTGGAACTACCTGACTTCGCCCGAAGGAAACTGGAGGTCACCTATCGTCGGGGCGCTGAGGCGATCCGGCATGCCCTGGCGGCCGGGGTGACGATAGCGGCGGGCACCGACATCATGACCACCGGCGACATGTGGGGCCGCAACGCCAGGGAACTCTCCCTCCTGGTGGAACTGGGCATGACTCCGCGAGCGGCGATCCAGGCTGCCACGGCTCACGGCCCCCTCACCGTCGGCACCCAGGCCGAGTCGCAGGGTGTGCTCGAGGCAGGCGCCCGCGCCGACATCATAGCGGTGTCGGCCAATCCACTGGAGGAGATAACCGTCTTGGAAGATGCCGCTTCGATCACCCATGTTTGGAAGAGCGGCGTGCTGGTGAAGG
>CAYWGY010000042.1:6122-9980 GCA_964458055.1 uncultured Acidimicrobiaceae bacterium
CCCGATGAGTGCCACCCGGACGGACAGAGCGCGTTTGGCGTTGATCGGTTGCGGCTTCCAGGGGGCATACCACGCTCGGTCCGCCTCGAGTTCTCCCCACGCGGATCTCGTCGTGTGCTGTGACAGCAACATCGAACGCGCCATGTCCCTGTCGCAGGCAAACGGAGTCGGCGAGTGGTCGTCGGACTGGAAGAGCGTGGTGGCGAGGTCTGACATCGACGGGGTGGTGATCGCAACCACAACCCACACTCATGCGGAGATCGCCATCGGAGCAGCCCAAGCAGGCAAACACATCCTCCTGGAGAAGCCGATGGCAACCTCCGTGGCTGACTGCATAAGGATCGAGGAGGAAGTGGCGCGTGCCGGGGTCATGCTGATGGTGGGATTCAAGTTCAGGTTCGCCCCGGCGGTCCGCCGGGCTCGACGTGCGGTTCCCGATCCCATCGTCCTGACCGCTCACACTCTCTATGACCTGGAGCAGGTGACCGCCGGCTGGGTCAACGACCGGTCGCTGAGCGGTGGGAGACTGATGAGTTCGCTGGTCCACTCGGTCGACATCCTGCGTTTCCTCTCGGGATCCGAACCGGTCCGGGTAGGCGCCGAGGGTGGCGCCCTCGCGGTGGCGGGCCTCTCGGACCCGGACAACACCGTGGCAACCGTCCTCTTCGACAACGGGACCATTGCCTCGCTGGTGCACGGCACCGCCGGCAAGAGCGGTCTCCTCTCGGTCTGGTCGTTCCAATCGGCCGGCAGGGGAGTGAATGCCACGGTCTTCGACCACGGGCGCCGCCTGGTCCTCCACGACCGCTCGGCATCGGAGATGGCGCACTTCGTCGATGACGTCGAGGACCCGTTCGCGGCCGGGATGGACCAACTTGTCGATCGTTTCGCCCGGGCTGTCCTGGACGGTGATCATCCCGGCCCCGGACCGAGGGATGGAACGATCTCGGTGGCGGTGAGCCGGCTGATAGAGCGGGCCATGCTCACCGGCCAGACCCAGCAGGTCGAGTTGTAGGTCGCCGGACCGATCCGGCTCAGGTCATCTCGCTTGCGCGTGGGTCCAGTCCGTCCCGGAGTCCGTCGCCCACAAAGTTGATGGCCAGCACGGTGAGGGTGATCAGCAGGCCGGCCGGTATCCAGAGCCAGGGCATGGTCTCGAGGATTGTCAGCGACTGGGCCTCGTTCAGGATGCTTCCCCAAGTGGCGGTGGGCGGTGAGATCCCGAAACCGAGGAACGACAGGGCCGATTCGATCAGGATTGCCTGGGCCACCAACAGGGTGCCGGCCACGGTGAGGGGGCCGACCGCCGAGGGGAGCACGTGTCGGACCGCCACGTGGAAGCCCTTGGCGCCGAAGGCGCGCGCCGCCTGCACGAACTCCAACTCCTTGACGGCGACGCTCATGTTCCTGACCAACCTCCCGGCGATGGGCCACTGGAAGAGCGCCATCACCAGGACGATGCTGGTGACGCTGCGCCCGAACCGGGTGACGAAGAAGATGATCAAAACGAGGGTGGGAAAGGAGAGGACCACCTCGACGAGGCGCATGAAGAACCAGTCGAAGGCCCCTCCCCGGTAGCCGGCGATCGTTCCGAGCGCCAGGCCGACGAGGACGGTGGAGATCGCCGAGGCGAACCCGATGGTCAACGAGACCCGTCCGCCCGAGACAACCCGGGCGAAGACGTCGCGTCCTGCCTGGTCGGTGCCGAGCCAGTAGTCCCAGGAAGGCGCCCTCAGGACGGCGCCCAGGTCGACAGCCAGGGGGTCGGGGGCGATCATCGGACCCAGTGCCGACAGCAGCACCACGAAGACGAGAAACAAGAGGCCCGACATGGCCAGCTTGTTGCGCCGGAACCGCCGCCAAGCCCTTCTCGACGGGCTCTGATCACTCTTGGATGCCTCCCCGGCGGTGTGCAGGTCCTCGATGACCGCGTCCGAGACCTCCTGCACGTTGGCGGAGGAAAGGAAACGGCCGCGGCCCCCGCGCCTGGTCATTGCGCTCCCTCGAGACGCACGCGGGGGTCGAGCCACCCTATGAACAGGTCCAGGAAGAGTTGTGACAGCACCACGATCAGGGCCACCAGCAGCGTGAATCCGATGATCACCGGGAAGTCCCGGGTCGTGATGGCATTGAAGACGATCAGTCCCGTGCCCGGCCAGGCGAACATCTTCTCGATGACTATCGCCCCGCCGACGAGGAGAGGGATCTGGACCACCGTGACGGTGGCTATCGGAATGGCGGCGTTCTTGAGGGTGTGCTTTCCGACCACGAGGACTCTCGATATGCCCCGTGCGCGGGCGGCGGTTATGTAGGGCTCGTTCAGCACCTCCAGGGCGGACTGGCGGGTGTAGCGCATGTACGGGCCGAACAGGGCGGCGCTGAGCACTCCGACCGGCATGATTGCATGGAGGAGAAAGTCGCCGATCCCTTCCTCTCCCATCCCCCCGGGCGGAAGCCAGCGGAGTTTGACGCCGAAGATGTAGATGACCGCCAGGGCTGTGAAGAAGCTGGGAATGGCGATGACCGACATGCCGACGGCCGAGGCGACATAGTCGAAGAACCTGTTCCTTCGCAGCGCCGCCGCCAGTCCCGTGGGGACCGCGATCACCAGGGCCACCAGCATCGATCCTCCCATGAGTATCAGGCTGGGACCCGCCCTGTCGCCCAGTATCTCGGTGACGGGCTTGCCCAGGTGAAAGGAGAAACCGAGGTTTCCCTGGAACAGTTCACCGACCCACCTGAAGAACTGCACGATCAGCGGATCGTCAAGCCCGAACCGCTCTCGCTGCGCTGCAAGAAAGGCCTCGCCCTCTTCGCCCTGCAACAGGTCCGGTGGGATCAGCATCAGCAGCGGGTCTCCGGGCATCGACTGCACCAGCACGAAGGAGAGGAGCATGATTCCGGTCACCACCGGAATGGAGGTCAGCAGGCGCCTGAGAACGTATCGGCCCATCGGTTCATCCAACCTTCCGTCGGTGGGCGGACAGTTTAATCCTCACAGTGATGGCGATCTGGTTGGGGGCCCCCGGGCGGAGGCCCCCAACCACTAAACAACAGGGGTGCAGTGTTCAACGAGAGTTGTTCAACCTCCCCAAGTCCAGTCGGCGATGTTCCACGTGACGTGCTCCGGCTGGCCGACCGGGTTCACGCCCTGGAGGGAACTGGAGTGAGCCACGATCGTCTCGGGCCAGTACAGGTTCAACGAGTCGATGTCCTGGTTGAGGATCCTGAACGCCTCGTGGTAGATCGGCGCACGCTCTTCGGGCGAGGCCACTTCGAGTCCCTGCGCCCAGAGGGCGTCGAGGTCGTCGCGGCAGAACCACGAGAGGTTTGCGCCGTTCGGATAGTGGGTGTGGCAACTGTTGTACGGCGATACCTGGTTCGGATCGGCAGCGAAATGGGCGCCACGGTTGAGGAACATGTGTATCTCTCCGCGGCGATCCGCGTTGCGTCCGATGTCGAGCAGGGTTCCGACGTCCGTGGCCAGCACGTCCAGGCTGATGCCCACCGCGGCGAAGTTCGCCTGGATGATCACCGACTCGGTGTTGCGGATACGGTCCTGGCCGCCGATGTTGAGGAGGGTCAACTTGGTACCGGAGTCCCATCCGGCTTCGGCGAGGAGTTCGCGGGCGCGGTCGGGGTTGTACTCATAGATGATCATGCCTTCGGTCGGTATCGCCCAGGCAGGCGCCAGCAGTCGGACCTGGTCCCTGGTGACCGTGCAGTAGCCCACCAGCACCTCGCGGCAGAGCCCTTCGAGGTCGAGTGCGTAGGCCATGGCCTGGCGAATGCGCGGGTCGGCCAGTTCCGGCTGATCCACGAAGAACTGCAGGACCTCGGGCCAGACACCGGTCGTCG
>CAYWGY010000042.1:9990-10412 GCA_964458055.1 uncultured Acidimicrobiaceae bacterium
TACGTTGTCCAGCGCTTGGAGCCGCGCCACGTCCAGGGGAGCGACCTGTGCCGAGAGGTGCAGGTCTTCGGTCTCGAGCTGAGCGGTTGCCACGTCGGTCTGAAGGAGGCTGAACCTCACCCGGTCAAAGGCCACGGGATCGGGCCAGTTCGGGTCGGCCTCAAGCTCCACGTACTGGTCTCGTTCCCAACGACCGAACTTGTAGGGCCCGAGGGTTACCGGCGTATCGTTGAAGTACTCGGTGGTGGCGAGGTCCTCGTTGGACATGCCTCCCAGGATGTGCTCGGGGAGCATGGAGATCACGAAACCCTGGGCCGCAAGAGTGCTCAGCCACGGAGGATTGGATCCGCCCAGCTGGACCACGAAGGTGTGGTCGTCGGGGGCGCTCAGACCCTCGGGCACATCACTCTCGCCCTGACCCA
>CAYWGY010000042.1:10422-14309 GCA_964458055.1 uncultured Acidimicrobiaceae bacterium
GGTGAGGCCGTCGTCGCTGATGTTCCAGGACTCCGCAGCCGCACCGTGAACTGTGTTGTCAGGTCCGATGAAGACCAGGGGCTGGTAGATCACGGCCGTAACCGTCCCGCGGCCGATGCCGCTGGAGAGGAAGGGGTTCAACGTGGCGAACTCGCCGACATGAATGTTGAGGGTGTCCGGCGCGTCCATGGCGGCCTCGGTGGGCGCCGCGGTTGTCTCGGTGGTTTCCTCATCGTCCATCGCCGCCTCGGTGGTGGTCGTCGCCGGCGCCGGCGCTTCCTCGCCGTCGTCGTCGTCCATCGCAGCGGCGGTGGTGGTGGTCTCCGGGGCCGGAGCCTCCGCAGTGTCGTCAGCCTGCGCGGCGGTGGTTACGGGCGCGGCTGTTGTCTCGACGGTGTCGTCGTCGTCTCCGCAGGCGCTTGCCACCAGGGCTAATGCCAGCAGGACCACGACCCATCCTTTCATCTTGTTTAGTGCCATGTTGGCTCCTTTCTTAGCGTGCTCAACGGCTCTGTGAAGTCATGGTGAAGTAGACCACCTAGGGAACTGGTGGTCAACCGCATCGTGACGGAGGGAAGTCCTTGAAATGACCAGTGGTGCCCAAAGGGGACCATGCCCGCCCACTTCCGCCAAACGGAGCCAATGCTAGGCGGAAACATGCCCCTGTAGCAGGGGCAGACGGGGGTTTTTTTAGGTGGTGTGCCCGGTCGGAACGCCTTTTTCCAATGTCTCACCCGGCCCCAACGCAAAGTGGCAGGAGGCGAAATGGCCCGGTGACACCTCTTCGGGGAGTGGCGTCTCGACCCGGCACAGGTCCTGGGCGATGGGACAGCGCGTGTGGAAAGCACATCCCGGCGGCAACTCCGACGGGTCGGGGATGTCGCCCCTGAGCACCACTCGCTGCTGTCTTCGGGCGTTGATCGGGTCGGGAATCGGCACCGCCGAGAGGAGAGATTGCGTGTAGGGGTGCGCGGGGTTCTCATACAACTGGTCGCTGTCGGCCGTCTCGACGATCTTTCCCAGGTACATGACCGAGACGACATCGGAGACGTGCCGCACCACCGAGAGGTCGTGGGCGATGTATATGAACGCCAGGTCGAACTCGGCCTGCAAACTGTCGAGCATGTTGAGCACCTGCGCCTGGACCGAGACGTCCAATGCCGAGACCGGCTCGTCGAGTATCACCAGGTCCGGTCCGAGCGCCAGCGACCGGGCGATGCCTATCCGCTGTCGCTGTCCTCCCGAGAACTCATGGGGATAGCGGTTGAGGTGGTTGGTCGAGAGGCCCACCGCCTCGATCAGGTCGTCGATCCGGCTGCGCGCCTCCGCCTGGTCCCAGCCCTGGATTTTGAGGGGCTCACCGACAATCTGGCGAACGGTCATCCTCGGGTTGAGCGAGGCATACGGGTCCTGGAAGACAAGCTGAAGATTGTTCCGCAGTTGGCGCATGGTCGCCGCGTCCGCCTCGGTCAGTTCCCGTCCGAGAAAGCGGATCGATCCCGAGGTCGGTTCCGTCATTCTCAGAATGCAGCGGGCCAGGGTCGTCTTTCCGCTGCCGCTCTCGCCGACGATTCCGATCGACTGCTGGCGTTCCACTGCCAGGCTCACGCCGTTGACGGCTTTGACGGATCCCACAACCCGTCGGAGGAAGCCCCGCTTGACGGGGAAGTGCTTCACCAGGTCGGTGACTTCGAGAACCGGCGGGGTCGCTTCGGAGTCCCGGGAGTCACGCAACTCGCGAGGCGAGGCGGAAAGGGTCCCGCCAAGGCGGTCGATCTCGGCGGCGAAGTGGCACCGGGAAACCAGCCCTCTGCCTACCTGGACCAGTTCCGGACGCTCCTCGGTACAGATGTCCTGTGCGTAGTCGCACCTGGGAGCGAAGACACAGCCCACCGGGTTGAGCACGGCCGTGGGCGGGGAACCTCGAATGAGATGCAGCCTCTCGTCGCGGCGGTCCGGTCTGGGGATCGCGCTGAGAAGTCCCCGCGTGTAGGGGTTCTTGCTGCGGTAGAAGACCTCGTCCGATCCACCGGCCTCGAAGGTGAATCCGCCGTACATGACCTGCACGCGGTCCGCATGGCTCGCCACGAGGCCGAGATCGTGGGTGATCAACAGGATCGCCGCACCGGTTGTCTCCTGTGCCAGGGAGAGGGCGTCCATCACCTGTGCCTGGATCGTGACGTCGAGTGCCGTGGTGGGCTCGTCGGCGATCAGGATGCTGGGATCGTTGGCGATGGCAATGGCGATCATCGCCCGCTGGCGCATCCCGCCCGACATCTCGTGGGGAAAGTCGTGGATGCGCTTGGATGCGGCTGCAATCCCGACCGTGTCCAGTAACTCGACGGCTCGAGACTCGGCCTCCTTGGGCGAAATGTCCCTCCGGTGTGCCCTGATGGCCTCCACGATCTGGTTGCCCACCGTGAACACCGGGTCCAGAGAGGCCATTGCGTCCTGGAACACCATCCCGATGTGACGGCCTCGGACCGTCCGCATCTTTCGGTCCGGCAGTCCCAGCAATTCGCGACCTTTCAATCGGACCGATCCCTCGACATCGGCTTCCGGCGGCAGCAAACCCATGATGGCAAGTGCGGTCACCGACTTTCCCGACGCCGACTCTCCCACGATTGCCAGGGTCTCGCCCGGGTCGAGGTCGAGACTGAGACCGTTGACGGCATGGATCGTGCCCTCGCCGGTCCTGAAGCGCACCTTCAGGTCCCGCACCCGCAGGAGAGCGGGACTCTCCGAACCCTGTCCGTCACCGGCGGGGGAGACGTTCGCGATCATGGTCACCTCACCCTACCTATGCTGACGTCGGCTGGTCCAGCCTTCTGGCGATCAGCGTGTTGGGCGCCACCTCGATCAACACCCGGCGGTCGGGTGAGGTGAAGATTCTCTCCATGTGAGCATCGGCGGCGGCTTGGTCGCCGGGGTAGTACTTCTCGACGATTCCCCGGGTGCGCTCGCGAACATCACCCTCGTGAAGTTCGGCGTCTCCGTAGGCCACCACCATCCGTCCGGTCTCCGGATCGTCCACGCACACCGAGCACCTCGGGTCACGTTTGAGGTTCTGCCACTTGGCCGTCCAGGGGACAGTCGACATGAGAAACGAGTCTCCCGTCCACAGGTACCAGAGAGGCGATGACTGGGGCGATCCGTCACGCCGGGTCGTGCCCAGGATCAGGTTGGGCTGGGTGCGCAGGAAACGCTCGGTCTCGGCGCCGGGAAGCGGTCTCATGTCCGGCGTCACCTCATCGGGGGGTTCAAAAGCTCCCGCTCTGCTGCCCGGATCGATGCTCGACCGCCACCGAGCGCAGGTGGTCCTCGGCGATCTCGACCCCCAGACCGGGGCCGGTGGGGATGGTGACCCACCCCTCGGACATCTCGAAGGCGCTCGCCAGCAGGTCCCGGCGCCACGGGCTCTCGTCGACCCCGTACTCGAGCAGCGGCTCGGGTGTCGAGGGCGACCGGGTGTAGTCGGGAAGGCAGGCGATCACCTGAAGGGCGGCGGCGATGCCGATAGCGGAGTTCGACGTGTGCGGGACCGTGACGATCCCGTACAGGGAGGCCATCTCCGCCATGGCCACCACTTCGGTGACGCCGCCGGCCACCACCGGTTCGGGCTGGACGATGTCGACACTCCCGGACTCGAAGAGTTGGCGGGCGCGCACCCGGGTCATCAGGGCTTCCCCACCGGCCAGGGGTATGTCCAACAGGTCGCGGAGGCGGCTGTACCCGACGTATCCGCCACGCTGCTCCATGGGTTCCTCCAACCACAGGAAGCCGAGCCTCTCCATGACCCGGCCCATGCGGACCGACTCCTTGAAGGTGTACGCGGCGTTCCCGTCGGCGCACAGGTCGAAGTCGCCGGGCGCGTCGGCTCGCAATTG
>CAYWGY010000042.1:14319-14796 GCA_964458055.1 uncultured Acidimicrobiaceae bacterium
CCAGGAGTGGGGCTTCCCGCTCGACCGGGTACCTTCCGACCCGCATCTTCATGGCGGTGAATCCCGCCGCCAGTACCCGATCCAGTTCTTGGGGCCAGGTCTCCTCGGGAGGCAGGTCCTCGATGTAGCCTCCGCTGGCCGCGTACATCCGGACCCGGCGGCGAGTGGCGCCGCCCAGCATCTCGCTGATGGGTATCCCCAGTTCCTTGGCTCGGAGATCCTCCAGGGCGATGGCCACCGCCGAGTTGGCGAAGCCTCCGCCTGACAGCCCTCCGGCGACCCAGCGGACCTCCCGCAACAGCGACCGCAACGAGTCCTCCCTGCCACAAATCACCTGGAGCGTCTGCTCGATTGTGGCCAGCACTCCCGGGGCGCTGTAGGTCTCGCCCCATCCCACCTGGCCCGACGAACCGGTGATCCTGACGACGATGTAGGAGTGCGTGCCCCTCAACAGGATGGAGGGCCCGGTACGGGGTC
>CAYWGY010000043.1:0-14573 GCA_964458055.1 uncultured Acidimicrobiaceae bacterium
TTGTGGGGATGGGAAACGGATTGCCGGGCTCTTGCGAGCATCCGATGCAGGCGGGCCAGGGCGGTTCTGGCGTCTTCAAGGAGTTCGGAAGAAAACTCCTGGGGAGAACGGTAATGGGCCTGGAGGTAGAAGAGTCGTACGGCTAAACCTCCGAACCGACCGATTGCCTCATTGAGATCGACGAGGTGGCCGGTGGACTTGGACATCTTCTCTCCGCTCAGATTCAGCATGCCGTTATGCATCCAGATACGGGCGAAAACCAGTCCGGTGGCGCCTTCCGATTGAGCGATCTCATTCTCGTGATGCGGAAAGATGAGATCGCTCCCACCTCCGTGGATGTCGAGAGTCTCCCCCAGGTAGCGGGCCGACATTGCCGAGCACTCGATGTGCCATCCGGGCCGGCCTTCCCCCCAGGGTGATTCCCAGCGAGGTTCCCCGGGTTTTGCGGCCTTCCACAGGGCGAAGTCGAGAGGATCGTCCTTTTGCTCCGACACTTCTACCCGTGCACCGGCCAAAAGGTCGTCGAGGTTGTGTCCAGACAGCTTGCCATAGCCGGGGTGCGAGCGCACGGCGAAGTAGACATCTCCCCCACGTGGATAGGCCAGGCCCTTGCCGATCAGCCGGTTGATGAGAGCGATCATTTCAGGGATGTGCTCGGTCGCCTTGGGTTCCACATCCGGATCTGCCACCCCAAGTTCCCGGTAACCCTGCTGGAACGCCCGGGTTGTCTCTACCGCGTGCTGGTGAGCCGGAATGCCCTCCCGGCGGGCCATGGTGATGATCTTGTCGTCCACGTCTGTGATGTTGCGCACGAAGCGCACCTGCCATCCCCTCCAAGTCAAGTAGCGGCGCACCGCATCGAACACCACCGCGGAGCGGCCGTGACCCACGTGGGGGGGAGATTGCACGGTGGGGCCGCAGACGTACATTCCCACCGCGGGCGGATTCACCGGTTCCAGGGGTGTCATCTGCCGGGTAAGAGTGTCGAAAATCTTCAAGCCATCGCACATGTTAGGAGGGCATGCCGGATGCGGTTGAGCAGGTTGGGGCTTTGCCACTTGGCCGCCGGAGAATGCGACCCGCCATTCGGATACTCCCGGACGGGCGCCGACTCTTCGAGTTGGCGGTCAAGGACCTCTGACTAGCCAGTCACGCTGACTGCCGCCATGGCGGCGATGCCCTCGTCGCGGCCGATCCATCCCAGACCATCGGTGCTGGTGGCCTTCACAGAGACATCGTCGATCGAGAGCCCAAGGGCTCCGGCCAGTCCGGCCCGGATCGCCTGCCTGTGAGGGGCGATTCTCACCGACTCCGATATCACCGTCACGTCGCAGAAGACGGGTCGCCACGAGGCCGCTTCCGCCAATCCGACCACTGTCTGCAGCATCTCCATGCTGTTGGCGTCACGGGACTGCGGATCCGATGGGGGGAAATGCATTCCGATGTCTCCCAGGCCCGCTGCGCCCAGCACGGCGTCTATCACCGCGTGGGCGACCACGTCACCGTCGGAGGTGGCCAGGACTCCCCTGCCGGAGTCGACTGTCACGCCGGCCACCAGTACGGGTGGTTCTGTTCCGAAACGATGGACATCGGCGCCCCATCCCACCCGCCACCGCGGGTGAGAAGTGGTCATTTCTTGCGGGCCAGAGGTTCAAAGGTCGGGAGAGCCCGGTTGATCTTGCTCTCGGCAGCTTCGGCTGTCAGCCCCAACGAGAACCGGACTTCGGTCACCAGGGCATTATGGGCGCGATTGAGCATCTTTTTGAGCGCAGGAGAGATTCCCTTGGTCTGACTGGAGTAGTTGAGATCTCTCACCACTTCCGCAACCTGGAAAATGTCTCCCGAGTACATCTTCTCCTGTAGGACCTTGTACCAGCGACTCCAGTTCGGCCCTGACTCCTGGGGGTCTTCCTTGAGCTTTTGCACCACCCGGGTAGCCTGGGTCTTGTTGATGAGGGGCCGCATGGTGTACAGGGTCTTGTTGGTCGGAACGCTGATCACCATCTCTTCGGTGGGAAAGTTCAGAACAAAGTACTCCTGGGCCTCCCCGAAGTCGTTCTTTTCCTGGATGTCTGCAATGTGGGCCACTCCATGCTGGATGTGGACGACGTAGTCACCCTTCTTGTACTTGGGTTGGCGTTGGGCCCTTGCTCCGACCGCACCCTTGGCCCGCTTGATGTTCCGCGCCGGCGATTTGGTCTTCATCCTGCGGGCGGCAGGTCTCTTCTTGGGCGCGGTCCTTCTCGGGGCGGGCGGGGTCTTCTGTGCCATGTCTCGTTGATTATAAGGAGGGTTAGTCTTCGGCCAGGATCCGTTGACCGATGGGGTTAACGGCTGCCAGCAACCGGTCGAAGGCCCACCGCAAGCGGGTGGCGTTCTTGTGGCCTATTCCCCTTATCTGCATCAAGCCCTCCACGGGGGCGTGCAACATGGATTGTGCATCCGGGTATGCCTTGAACAACAGAGACGTGAGATGCCTGGAGGATATGCCGGCCTTGTACAGGAGTCGGCTGCCCCGAGGCGTAGAGCCGCCCTCCAGTCCTTCCAGCCCGACCTCGGACACCACCAGCCAGGTGTGACCGAGTTGATGGGGCAACATCTTCGAGAGTTGCTTGCGGGCCGAATCTGCTTCTGCACCCAGATAGTCCCTCAAAGTGATGTCCACGATACGTTCCACCTCGAAGACTCGGTCCGCCAGCAGCGCTTCGGTGGTGGCCGGGTCCTGGACCGAATCGGCCATCATGGCCTCGATATCGGCGGCCGCCCTGCCGACCATCTCGCCCATCCTGAGAAGGTGGGCGACCTCTTGGGCAGTGGCCAGCCCCAGCAATTCCATGCGCAGCAGGCGCTCGTCGGCTTCGTCGAAGCGCTTCCTCAATTCCACGAGGATCTGGAGATGCTGGAGGATTCGTCGCCGGATGGTCCACCGGGGGGTGAGATCCACCTGGTCGCCGTTGATGTAGAGGGTGACCACAGCCCGATCCTTGCTGACCGTCACAACCGGTAGCCCTGTTACCTGGGCGATACGCTCGGCGGTGCGATGGCGGGCGCCCGATTCCGTGGTGGGAATGTTGGGCGGCGGCGCCAAATGGGTATTTGCTGTAAGGATCATTCGCCACTCGTTGTCGAGGGTGATGGCGCCGTCCATCTTGGCCAACTCAGAAAGGCGAGCCGCGTCCAGGACCGCCGAAGTCAACTCCAGCCCATCGACGCTCACCTCCCCGAGCGCCATGTTATTACCCAACACGATCAGGGCTCCCTCCCGTCCCTGGAGGATTCTCTCCAAGCCGTCCCTGATGGGTCGATGGGCAAAGATTCTCTCGACAACCTCCTGGGAGGAGTGATCTCTCACCACGGGTTTCAGGCTAGCAAGAAACGTTTCGAACGGGCAAAGCTCCGGGTGCCGGGTCGGTAACCATTGATTCCCCTCCCGGGCGTGCTGAGGGCTAGGATTGCTCCAACCAGGAAAATCAACCGACGTCACCCCCGGCTGTGGCAGAATAAAGCGTTTATGAGACAAATCTGCGGTAGATGTGGCGCCGATGTGGGTGACGCTGATTTTTGCTCTTCGTGCGGCGCCCTTCTCGAAAGAATGGCCCCCTCCGAAACCCCCCGCGAGCAAACTCCCGTGGAGACCGAGACCACCCAGGCTCCTGCTCGCCAGATGGTGACATGCTCGCTGTGCGGTCATGGCAACCCACCTTCCCGGCAAAACTGCGAGCAGTGTCACATCAGGCTCAGTCCTTCGGACATGCCTCTTGCTCCTCGACCGGCTATCCGGACCAATGCTCGGGTGAGAGCGGTGATCGCGACCGGGACCACCATCCTGGCGGTGGCCGTTCTCGCATTGCTCTTCAACCTCTTCACAGGCGGATCCGAGGGTGGGAGCGGCGCCACCTCAACCACTGTCGAGGCCGAGTCGACCACATCCACCACCGCTCCCCCGCCCATACCGACAACCCAGGGGATCCTGAGTATCCAGTGCGCTCCCGAAGGACTGGGGGGCAGCTACTCCTGTGACAACCTCATCAACGGAAAGACCGGCGAGTGGCAGATTCGATGGACCGAGATCACTCCCGGTACCCAGGTCACGATCAACCTCGTTTTCGAACAGCCGATCACCATTCGCAGATTGGAATGGGTTAATCTCACCGACGAGACCCGCTTCTACCAGAACTTCCGGGTGCGGACCATGGAGGCGGGCAGCGACAGCGGTGTAGCGGTTCCCCTGAATCTGGTGGATCGACCGGGTTCCCAGATAGTGGATCTTGCCATCATGAGGACCAATCGACTCAGTCTGACGATCACCACTGTCTACGACGCCGAGGTACGCAATGGCACCGTCTACAAGGAGTTGGCGGTGCAGGGTATCAACGTGATCGGCTACGCGGCAGCGCCGCTCAGTGTGGAGGCGACCACCACGACCACCTCGACTGTCGCCTCCTAGAGGAACTCCAGGGACAGGGGCAGTTCCTGCACTCCCCGGAAAACCAGGCTGGGGAGGCGCCGATGGTCATCTCTGATCGGCTCGAACCGGCGTACCCTCTTGAGCAGCACCTCGAAAGCCACCCTCAACTCCTCTCGGGCCAGGGCGGCCCCGACGCAGAAGTGGACGCCTCCGCCAAGTGACACGTGCGGATTTGGTGAGCGCCCCAGGTTGAGACGCTCGGGCTGATCGAAGACCTCCTCATCATGGTTGGCCGACCCGAACAGAAGACCTACTTTCGACCCTGCCCCGAGGCTGACGCCGTTCCAGGAGAGGTCCTCGGTGACCCACCGTTCGAACATCTGCAGAGGGGTGTCGAATCGAAGCAGTTCCTCCACCGCCGTCCCGCCTAGTCTCGGTTGGCCCTGCCACCTCTTCCACTGGTCGGGGTGGGAAGACAACGCAATCAAGCCGTTTCCGATTGCCTGGACGGTAGCCTCGTGCCCGGCGTTGAGAACCAGTATGGCGGTGGAGATGAGTTCCTCTTCGCTGAGGACGTCTCCGTGGTGTTCGGAGCGGATCAGGTGGGAAAGAAGGTCATCTCCCTCCGATCTCCGGCGGTATGCCAGGAGTTCGGTGACATAGTCGTAAAACTCCTTTATGGCCTGCTCGGCTGCTTCTCCCTCTGAAGGAGTGCATCCCTGGTCGAATACCCGGACAATGCGATGGGACCACTCCACCAAGAGAGGCTGGTCGGCGGAAGGGACCCCCATGAGTTCTGCGATCATCACCAGCGGGATGGGAGTGGCGTATTCGGCAATTGCCTCCATTGTCCCGCGGCCCGACACCATGTCCAGGCGGCGGTTCGCCTCGGCCTCCATCCTGGCTCGGTAACTCTTCGAAGCCCGGCGGGTGAACGCCCACTGGACCAACCGGCGGATGCGGGTGTGGCGGGGCGGTTCGAGATCTATGAACGAGTCCCGGATCAGTCTCGTCCACATCGGGTACTCGGTGGGATATATGCGTGCATATACCTCTGGATCCACTTTTTCAGCTGCTTGCGGCATATGGCGGATGTCTCTTCCGAACCTTCGATCCCGGAGTATTCCTTCGACGTCGGCATGATTAGCGAAGAAGGTCAGATTCCACTCCGGATCGAAGAAGATGGGCCTCTCTGAGCGCAGGCGGGCGTAGGTGGGGTACGGGTTGGAGATGAATTCGGGGCTGTAGGGTTTGAACCGTACGGTCAAAGTTGCTGTCCCCTGCGGTAGGGACGTCCGTCAGCTGCCGGCATGCGTAGGTGTTGGGAGGCGAGGGCCATGACCACCAGGGTGGTGAGGTAGGGAGCGATGAAGACGAACTCCCGGGGTATGGAATCGGTAGACAAATACAACGCCAGCGATGCCGCGCCTGCGCCCATGAGCCACATGGCCGGTAACCACCGGCGCCGGTATCCGAGCCAGAACCCCAGGATCAATCCGGCCATGGCCACCATCAGTGCCAGAGCGTGGACCGCCGGCTCGTCACGCAGTTCCAGGGCGAAGGTGAACCCGAACAACCCTCCGGCGGCCGCGGCGCCGCCCGGACGCCAGTTGCCCATGATCATCGACGCCAGGCCGATGAAGCCTCGCCCGCCGGTCTGCCCCTCCCGGTAGATCCGGGCGAACTCGGTCACCAGGATGGCGCCGCCCAACCCGGCCATGGCACCGGACAATATGACGCCGAGATATTTCATTCGGTAGACGTTCACCCCCAATGACTCGGCGGCTATGGGGTGCTCGCCAACGGACCGCATCCGCAGGCCGAGTGGGGTTTTCCAAAGGAACCACCAGGTAGCCGGCACCAGGGCCACCGCAAGCACCACCGCCCAGGACACCCCCACGGTCAGACCCCTTGCCAACCCCGCCAGATCCGAGACGAGGAACCATCCCTGCGACTCCAGGTCTCCCAGCAGGTCCGGGCTCTCCCAGCCCAGGACTTCCCCACCGGACAGAAGCGGTAGGGTGGCCTTCCCGATCACGTCGGAGATCGGCGGTGACTGGGTGGCGCCTCCTCCTGTCTCAGCCCCGTAGGTAACCACCGATAGAAAGCGCATTCCCCCGAATGCCAGGATGTTTATGGCCACTCCCGAGACGATGTGGTCGACGTTGAAAGTGACAGTCGCCAGGGCGTGGAGCAGGCCCCCCAGCGCCCCCGCCAACACCCCGACGGCCAGTCCGGTCCAGGGTCCCCACAGCCACCCCGCCCAGGCTCCGAACCAGGTGCCCAGGATCAGCATTCCTTCCAGACCGATATTGACAATCCCCACCCGTTCGGCATAGACGCCACCGAGACCCGCCAGGAAGATCGGGGTGCCCAACCGCAGGGCGGCTCCGAAGGTCCCGCTGGAAGTTAGGTCGGGGGTGCCGGCCAGCACCCTGGTGAGGGCGAGGGCGGCCACCACTCCCAATCCCAGCCATAGCCACCGGTAGCTGCGCAACATCCGTTCTGCGGGCGAGAGGAGGGACGTCATCCTGGCTCTTCCCCCATGGCGCCGGTCACCGCCCGGCTCTCAGCGGCCCGGGTCCGTATCTCCACGACAGCGTAGGCGACCACCACAGAGAGAAGGATCACGCCTTGCAGGATGAAGACTATCTCTTTTGGTATTCCCCTTAGGTCGAGGATCTGGGTGGCACGGTCGAACCATCCGAACAGGAGGGCGCCCGCTGCCATGCCAACCGGGTGGTTGCGGCCCAGAAGCGCCACGGCGATCCCGGTGAACCCCAACATGGTCGGGAAATCGATGGTGTAACGGTGGAAGAACCCCAGGAGTTGGGCCATGCCCACCAGCCCTGCGATCCCGCCGCTTATCACCATGGTGAGCACCACCATCCGCTTGGGGTCTATGCCGGCCATCTCGGCGGAGCCCGGACTGGAGCCCGACGATCGTAGTTCGAAGCCGAAACGCGTGTGATTGACCAGTACGTGGAATCCCACTCCGGCCAACACAGCCACCACCGCCATCCCGTAGAGGCTTACCCGTCCGGGATCCAGCCCCAACAGTTCCAGTACCGGGTTCAAGGAGGGAAGGCGGCCAGACGGAGCGATCTCGGCGGTCTTGATCACCAGGTCCCCTGGAGGATTCTCCTGCCTCAGCCAGTTGGCCAGTAGGAACGCTCCCAGGCCGGTGGCGATGTAATTGAGCATGATCGTTGAGATCACCTCGTGGACCCCGCGTTTCACCTTCAGGTATCCGGCGAAGCCCGACCATATCGCTCCCACGACCATGGCGGTGGCCATGATCACCAGCACATGGAGGGGGGCCGGGAGGACGATTGCCCCGCCCACGGCGGCTGCTATCAACACTGCGATCCGGTACTGGCCCTCAACGCCGATGTTGAAGAGGCCCATCTTGAAGCCGAGCGCCACCGCCATCGCCGAGAAGTACAGGGGAACGGCCCGGTTCACCGCCGATGCCAGCGAGTCGATTCTCGCCCCGTACTCGAACATCTGGCCGTACGCCTCGAAGGGGTTGTTTCCCGATGCCGCCAGGATCACCGCCGACACCGCCAGGGCGAACAGGATCGCCAGAGCCGAGGAGACCACGGCGTACAGCAGTCGGCGGTTGGCCTTCATTGTGCCGCCCCGGTCATGTAGGAGCCCAACTGGGCCGGGGTGACCCCGCCGGGATCCAGGGTGGCCACCAGCCTTCCCCGAAGGATGACGACCAGGGTGTCGGAGAGGCCGATCAACTCATCGAGATCGGCCGAGATCAGCAACACCCCCAGACCCTCCGAACGGGCTAGGCGGATACTCTCCCATACGGCCGCTTGCGCTCCGACATCGATGCCGCGGGTGGGATGGGAGGCCAGGAGCACCTTGGGGGAAGCCAGTATCTCCTTTCCAACCAGGAGCTTCTGTTGATTCCCTCCTGACAGGGCGTGCATCTTCACGTCAACTCCGGGAGTTCGGACATCAAAGGCTTCCACCACTTCCTCGGTCCTCTTGCGGGCGCCGTTGCGGTCAACCAGCAGGCCCCGGCTGAATGGTGCCTTGCCCTGATGTCCCAGCATGGCGTTTTCCCAGAGTGGAGCCTCCAGCAGCAATCCCCTGCCGTGGCGATCGGCAGGGATGAGGCCGATTCCGGCGTCGCGGCGCTTCAGTGTGGGCATCTCGGCAATGCTCTCACCGTTGAGCTTCAAATCGCCTGCGTCGGTGGAGCGGATTCCCATCAGCACCTCCACCAACTCCTCCTGTCCGTTTCCTTCCACCCCCGCTATCCCCAGCACCTCTCCCCGACGGATGGCAAAGTCCATGTCCTGGATCACCCACCGGTCGCCCTCCTCGGAGAGGGAGCCGAGTCCCCTGCCTTCCAGCAGTACATGGGTAGTAACGGTGGATTCCCGGATGTCGGGGGTGGGAAGCTCGGCGCCAACCATCAGTTCGGCCAGCATTCTGGTGGAAGTGCGGCTGGGATCGACGGTGGCCACCGTCCGCCCCGCCCGGATGACGGTGATGCTGTCGGAAATGTCCAGGACCTCGTCGAGTTTGTGGGAGATGAAGATGATGGTCACTCCCCTTTCCCGCAACTCACGAAGTGATCGGAAGAGCTCTTCCACTTCCTGTGGTACCAGCACTGCTGTCGGCTCGTCGAGGATCAGGACCTGGGCGCCCCGGAAGAGCACCTTGGCGATCTCCACCCGCTGTTTCTCCCCCACCGACAGGTCCTCCACCAGGCGGTCGGGATCCAGGGATCCTTCCCTCGCCAACTCGGCGATTCTCTGTTTGGCCTCCGCGAAATCGATCTTCAAGCCGGAACGCGGTTCGGCGCCCAGAATCACGTTCTCCAGAACTGTCATCTGCTCGGCCAGCATGAAGTGTTGGTGCACCATGCCGATGCCGGCCTCGATGGCATCCTTGGCCGAGGCCATCACCACCTGGTTCCCTCTGACGCGCACCTCTCCCTCGTCGGGCAGCAGCATCCCGTAGAGGATCTTCATGAGTGTGGACTTCCCCGCCCCGTTCTCGCCCACGACCGCGTGGATCTCTCCCTCTTTTACCGCCAGGTCGATCCGGTCGTTGGCTATCACTCCCGGGAACCGCTTGGTGATCTGCACCAGTTCTATGGCGGGGGTGCTCATCGGCTCGACACTACCACCAAACTTGGTCAACATGACAGAAAGTGGGGCTCCAATGGGAGCCCCACTTTCTCAAAATGCGAAGGTGTTGCGGATCAGGGAGCCTGTGGAACTGCGATGGCTCCCGAGACCACCTGCGCCTTCAGGTCCTCCAACTGTCCTGCTATGTCGTCGACATGACCTCCGCTGGTGGCGTAGCCGACGCCGTCGACGGCCAGGTCGAAGGTGCGGTAGCCGCCCGTGAAGCTGTCGTCGACCAGGGTGGCAATGGTCTCGTAGACGGCCACATCGACCCTCTTGAGCATGGAGGTGAGGATGTAGGGTTGGAACTCGGCACCCGACGTCAAGTATTGGTCGGAGTCCACTCCGATGGCCCAGACGTGGCTTCCTGTGCTCTCGCTGTGCTCCTTGGCGGCCTGGAACAGCCCGCCCCCGGAACCGCCGGCAGCGTGGTAAACGACATCGGAGCCGCCCTGGTACATTGCTGCGCCGATCTCCTTGCCCTTGGCGGGATCGGTGAAGCCGCTGAAGTCGGGAGGCTGGCTTATGTACTTGATGTCGATCTCCACACCGGGATCGATGTGACGGGCGCCAGCGATGAAACCGGCTTCGAACCGTTTGATCAGATCGATCTCGACACCGCCGATGAAACCCACCTTGCCGCTCTGGCTCTTGAGCGCGGCGGCCGCTCCCACCAGGAAGGACCCCTCATGCTCGGCAAAGCCCAGGGAGACCAGGTTGCTGTCGGCGGTGAGATCGGGCACGAATCCGTCGATCAGGCCGAAGTTGGCGTCGGGATAGGCTTCGGCTGCGGCGGCTATCGAGTCGGTGAAGAGGAACCCGACTCCGAACACCAACTGCGCCCCGTCCTCGGCGGCGAGGTTCAGCAACTCGTCGCGGTTCTCGCCTCCGGCGGTGGGCTCGAGTTCACTGGCGGTTATTCCGAGTTCCTCGGTGGCGCGATCCAACCCGGCGGCAGCTGCGTCGTTGAACGACTGGTCTCCGCGCCCGCCGATATCGAAGACCACGTATACGGAAGTCTCATCGCTTCCTCCGCAGGCCGCAAGCAACAGGGCCAGCAACGAAACGACGGACAGTCCAATTAGTCTCTTTTTCATGTTCATCTCCTTTGAGGGACCGATCTCGGGCTTGGGATGTTCCTCCCGTGCCTGGTAAGGATACCCGAGGTCGCCCCGGTCCCCGTTTCGGGGAAGGGCCTGTGAAGACCATCGATCCCCGGACATGCCCCCCTCCTGTGGACTGGGGGGTGGAGGTAGAACGCGAACACGTGGACGCGGCCGTGCAGAACTGGAGAGGAAGAGACTTCCCCGAGCCTGAGTTCGGATACCCGGGACCGCCTGATGGTCTCAGTGACGGACCGTGGTTCGACTACTCCGTGCTGACCGTCTCGGTGCTGGCATGTCTGTGGCCCCCCAGGAGTTCTGAGATGTGGTCCGTCTCCTACCGGGGGAACCGGCTCACCGATGCTCCCGCCCTGTTCGCAGCCTTCACCAAGTGGATGGGGGGTGCCCCGCGTTTGGACGTGGGCAGCTTCGTGGGCCTCACCGCCTCGGAGGCCTGCCGGCTCTTCTCGGGTAGAGGCGTCCTGCAGTTGGTTCGCGAGCGGGGCGCCCGTCTGGCTGACGTTGCCGCAGCCCTGTCGCAACGATGGGAAGGAGAGGCTGTGAACCTTGTGGAGGAGGGAGGATGGGACGGCCCCCGGGTTGTGGAGTTGTTGGCTTCCACTATCCCTGGATACGAGGATGAGGCTCGCCTTCCCGGCTATCACCTGCGTTTCCGCAAGCTTGCCCATCTGGCGGCGGCTTTCATGGCATCTCGTTCTTCACGCCCCTGGACAGGGATGGACTCCTTTCCGGTGTACCCCGACTACATGCTCCCCCGGGTCCTCCGCCACCTGGGGATCCTCCACTACGCGCCTGCGCTGGCAAAGGCGATTGATTCCCTTACCGAGATACCCAGGCACTCCCGGCCGGAGGTGGCCATCCGCTGGGCCACGGTTCGAGCCGGCCACCTCCTGGTGGAAGGCCTGGCGCAAGCAGGGGCAGCAGTCACGGCGCCCCGACTCGACTACTTTCTGTGGTCCGAGGCGGTTTTGGGTCCGGACGCGGGCAAGATGGGGCGCCACCACAGAACGGTGACGCTTGACTATTGAGGGATGATCATCCCGATGAGGCGGCTTCTACCTCGGAGCGGTCGTCGGAGACATCGAAACCTTCGAGCACCAATTCGTCGTTCTCCTCGTCGAGGCTGACCAGAACCGTGGTTCCTGCTCCGAACTCTCCCAGGAGAACCTTCTCGGAGAGCGGGTCCTCCACGTATCGCTGGATAGCCCTCCGCAGGGGTCGGGCGCCCAACTCGGGATCGTATCCCACCTTCGCCAGGTAGCTCTTGGCCGAGTCGGCCAGCACCAATTCGAGGCGCTGTGCCTTGAGTTGGTCCCGTACCCGCTGCATTAGGAGGTCGATTATCTGCTTGATCTCCTCCAGCACCAACTCGCGGAACACGATGATCTCGTCAATCCGGTTCAGGAACTCTGGCCGGAAGTGGCGCTTGAGTTCGTCGAATAGTCTGTTGCGCATGTGCTCGTAGCTGACCTCGGCGGACTCGCTGTGGAATCCCACCGACTTCTTCCTGAGTTCCTTGGTCCCCAGGTTGGAGGTCATGATTATCACCACGTTCTTGAAGTCGACGGACTTGCCGTGGGAATCGGTGAGCCGACCGTCTTCGAGAATCTGAAGCAGGATGTTGAAGACATCGGCGTGTGCTTTCTCGATCTCGTCGAATAGCACCACCGAGAAGGGTCGCCGACGGACAGCCTCGGTGAGTTGGCCCCCTTCGTCATAACCCACGTACCCCGGCGGTGATCCGATCAGGCGGCTGACCGCATGCTTCTCCATGTACTCGGACATGTCGATCTGTACCAGCGAGTCCTCGTTGCCGAACAAGAACTCGGTGAGAGCCTTGGCCGTCTCGGTCTTACCCACACCCGACGGACCCAGGAAGATGAAGGATCCGGCCGGCCTCTTGGGATCCTTCAGACCGGCCCGGGTGCGGCGGATGGCCCGGCTGACGGCCGCGATGGCATCGTCCTGGGCGACGATTCGCCGGTGGAGTTCCTCCTCCATATTCACCAGGCGGGAGGTCTCCTCCTCGGTTAGGCGGTGAACGGGGATGCCCGTCCACTGGGCGAGCACCTCGGCGATCTCTTCCTCATCGATCACGGGCGCGCTGACGGCCACATCCCCTCCCTTGGCGATGACGCTCTCCATCTCCTTTTGCACAGCTGCTTCCTCGTCCCTGATCTTTGCCGCTTCTTCGAACTTGTCGGCGTCGATGGCGTCCTTTTTCCTCAGGCGTAGGTCGGACAGCTTTATGTTCAGTTGCTCCACCTCCGGAAGGGGGGACATGCTGTAGAGCTTCTTGCGACTTCCCGCCTCGTCCATGAGATCGATGGCCTTGTCGGGCAGGAAGCGTTCCGACACGTAGCGGTCCGCAAGGTTGACGGCACTGACTATTGCCTCATCGGTGAACAGCACCTGGTGGAAGGTCTCGTAGCGGTCCTTCAGTCCCATGAGTATCTCGACGGCATCGGCTACCGACGGCTCGTCCACCTGCACAGGCTGGAAACGCCGGGCCAGCGCCGAGTCCCGCTCGAAGTGCTTGCGGTACTCATCCAGGGTGGTGGCCCCGATCGTCTGCAATTCCCCACGGGCCAGCATGGGTTTGAGAATGGAGGCGGCGTCGATAGCCCCCTCCGCGGCCCCGGCGCCCACCACTGTGTGGATCTCGTCCAGGAAGATTATGACGTTGCCTCGTTTCCTGATTTCTTTCAGGACCTTCTTCATGCGTTCTTCGAAATCTCCCCGATACCTGGTGCCGGCCACCATGGCCCCCAGATCGATGGTGTAGAGGATCTGGTTGCTCAATGATCGGGGCACTTCCCCGGCGACGATCCGTTGGGCGAGTCCCTCGACAATGGCGCTCTTTCCCACCCCCGGCTCTCCAATCAGGACCGGGTTGTTCTTGGTCCGGCGGGCGAGGATCTGCATCATCCGGTCGATCTCCCGGGATCGTCCGATCACGGGGTCGAGGGCGCTGTCCCGGGCCGCCTGGGTCAGGTTGCGCCCGAACTGATCGAGAATGCTGGATCCGGAGCGATGGCTCTCCCGGCTGGGACCGGTCCGGGCCGTCTGCGGAGAGGGTTGGCTCTTGCTCCGGCCCTCTCCTCCCGAGCCCGACAATTCCGACAGGACGGTTTGACGGATCTTCTGAAGGCCGGCATCCGCCTGGCCGAGTACCTGGGCGGCTACTCCCTCGCCCTCCCGGATGAGGCCGAGGAGGATGTGTTCGGTGCCGATGTAGTTGTGACCCAACTGTAGAGCTTCCCGCAGGGCCAATTCCAGCACCTTCTTGGCTCTCGGGGTAAAAGGAATGTGCCCGGTGGGCGCCTGCTGGCCCACCCCCACCGTCTGAATCACGGTTTCCCGGGTGCTGTTCAGGTCGATTCCCAGGCTCCCCAGAGACTTTGCCGCTATTCCCTCCCCTTCGGCCAGAAGCCCCAGGAGCAGATGCTCGGTCCCGATGTACTTGTGGTTCATCTTGCGCGCCTCTTCCTGCGCCATGACGACCACCCGCCGGGCCCGGTCGGTAAATCGCTCGAACAAAACCACTCCTTACTGCGCTACTTCCCGGTGCCTTCCGGGTTACCTAGTCTATAACCACTGCGGGCACTCGAATCGTGCTCCTGCTCCGCGAGTATAAGCCAGGACCGACCCTATAACCTGATCTTTCACTTCACATGGATGACTTTCGCCACCTAATAGACATTCCCGAGGTCTGGCTCCGGTTGGACCAGGTCGAGGGCCGTCTGATGGAAGCCAGCACCTCCCAGGATGACTACATGACCGAGATATCCCAGCATCTTCTGAAGGCCGGGGGAAAAAGGCTCCGTCCCCTTCTGGCTCTCCTGGGCGCCACACTGGGGCCCGCTGATGACCGGAGAGCCGTTG
>CAYWGY010000044.1:0-8370 GCA_964458055.1 uncultured Acidimicrobiaceae bacterium
CCCAGACCTTCCCGTGGGTCGCTTCGAACAGTTTGTTGACGGTGCGCAGGGCGGTGGACTTGCCTGATCCCGACAGGCCCATGACGACGAACAACTCTCCTTCTTGCACTGAGAATTCAACGTTGTTGAGGCCAACCACATGACCCGAATGACGGAGAACCTCGTCCTTGGAGAGCCCCGAACGCGTGAGTTCGAATGCCCGCCCCCGAGGCTGGGGTCCGAATATCTTATAGACACTCTCCAAACGAACCAATGTGTTGTTCGAGTCGGCCATCAAGCTCCTTCCGGTGTGTCGATGCATCGGGCGGCGAACCGGGGAATCGGCGGGGCAGTACTTGTGATCGTAGTGGTTGGGAGACGGGAGTACCGGAGCTTGGACGGCCCTGCCAACTGTCGCCGGGTTTGCGATGATCTGTTCAGCAAGCCTGCGGAGCGGGTCACTTGACCCGGGGTGGATTGTGTCCACTCTGAGCGGTGTCCCGCCGGCAACCTGCCCTTATCCCTGGCCCTAGGTTTGTGGGACCCGTTGTCCTGGATGGTGCGGAGGGGTAAAAGCGCGAAATGCCGGAATACCATTGCCATCTTCTCCTGCCGGACTTCTTTTAGAGCGGGAGAAGAAAGGCCGTTCACATTATTCCCTTCAACACCGACCTTTCTGCCGGCTGGTTCTACTGTCCCTTGGACATGGCAGGTGGTGGTGAGTCTTCTGGAACCGGTCAGACCCGTGATTACGAATACCCCACTATCGGCATCCCTAAAAGTGACATCGGCCCCATCTACGGTATCCGCGGTTTCGGCTTGGATCCGGTCTTTGGACATCCTGGCTTGCAGCATCGCAGGCGGCCTGCTTCGTCCGTTGGGAAGAAAGATCTTTATCACTCCGGCAACTCCTACGATCGCATCCGTGCTGCTCTTGCCTTCCTGCCTAATTAGAAGGTAACAGACTGTTCACTATAGACACGCCTAAACCGGCATTATAAATGTTCCAGGCAGTGGAATTTTGCGGAAGGGTGGTGAATGGCCACGGATTCGATTCCGGCTGGCCCCGTCCCGGTCAGGGGCGACTCCTGATGGCGGAGATCACTGCCGCGAGGACTTCGTGGAGGTCTCCGATGACCGCGTAGTCCGCCTTGGTGACCAGGGGCGCCTCCGGATCGGTGTTGATGGCCAGGATCTGCTTGGAGGCCATGCACCCAACCCAGTGCTGGACGGCGCCGGAGATCCCGCAGGCAATGTAGAGATCGGGTGCGATCCGGGTACCTGTCTGTCCCACCTGGTCCGAGTGAGGCCGCCATCCGTTGTTGGTCGCCACCCGGGAACATCCGACCACGCCGCCCACCAGTTCCGCCAGTTCCTCGAGGATGGCGAAGTTCTCGGCGCTGCCCACGCCTCTGCCGCCGCTGACCACCACCGGAGCGGTCGCCAGGGTGAGTCCCTCTGCCAGCTTGACGCGTTCCACCACCCTGGTACGGGCCAGGTGGTCCGGTAGCGCCGGTTCGAAGGTCGCCACCCGCCCGCTCTCTCCGGCAGGCAACTCCGGAGGTGAGAAGGTGTGGGGAGCAACGGTAAGTAACTTGCGGGAGGACCGAAGCCTGGTTCTCTCCAGGAGGCTGCCGCCCCACCTCACCCTGATCACTTCCCAGGTCCCTTCGGGGTCGGCGGCGTCCACCAATTCGGTGACATTGGCCACCAGGGGTTCATCCAGGACCGAGGCGGTGTGAGCCATCACCTCGGCGCCGCGATCGTCACCCAGGGAGATCAGCACCGAAGCGTTCGTCTCCGCAACCAACTGGGCCAGGGCCTCGCCGTAGGCTTCCGGGGCGTAATCGGACAGGATGGGGTGGGAGACCACGTGTCCCGGCAAACCTGTCGCTTGCAGGGCGGATCTTCCCTGCTCGCCGATTGTCGCCACCTCAAGGACCAGGTCCAGTCTCCCTGCCAGCGATATGGCGGGAGTGAGCGACTCCAGGGCGGAGGGGGCGAAAGCCCCGCGGTCGTTGTCTACAAAAACCAGCACGCTGCTCATAGAAGACCCACCTCCTCCAGGAGTTTCACCACCGCAGGCGCCGCCTCGGCGCCATGGCCCAGGATGACGGTCTCGGTCACTTCTTCGGCGGGTTTCAACAGCCCCACCATTTCCTGGCGTCCGGGATCAATGCCTGCCGGGACCTGCCTGATCTGTGCCTTCCTTGACTTCAGTCGCCCGGGAAGGGTGGGATAGCGGGGCAGGGTGATGCCTTCCTTGGCCGTTGCCACTGCCGGAAGCGGTAGCCGGTAGACCTCGAAGCCCTCGTCGGTCTCCCGGCGTCCCACCATCTCGTCGCCGTCGATCTCGATCCCCTTCAACCCCGCGATGACGGGACGTCCCAGGGCCCGGGCCACCCTGATGCCTACCTGGTATCCCCCCGAGTCGGCGGACTCGTTGCCGAAGAGGATCAAATCGAAGGGAGCCTCCTCCTCCAAGGTCGCGACGGCCTCCAGAAGTGCGGAGGCAGTCGCCTGGGGGTCCCACTCGGTGGTGTCGGCCGGTACCAGGACTACCTTGTCGGCGCCGACGGAGACCGAGTAGCGCAACTGTTCGATCGCCTCCAAGGGACCCAGGGTCAACACCGTGGTGGTACCCCCGTGCCTCTCCTTCAACTGCACGGCGGCCTCCACCGCGCACTCCTCGTGAGGGCTGGTGGTGAAACCGAGGTGCCGGGTATCAATGCTCAACCCGTCCTCGGTGAGCACGATGCGGGCTCCGGGGGCGGGCACTCGCTTCACGCAGACCAGGATGTTCATCTCAACTCTTCATCCTTTCGTTGTCGGGGTCGTAGATGGGTGTACTACCGGTCACCGCTACTTTCACAGGGTATATCTCGTTCATGTACAACACGGCCAGGTCCCGGCCCACCACCGCGTACTCGGGGGGAAGGTAGGCCAGGAGCAGGTATTTGCCCACCGAGGGGCCGTTGCCTGCGCTGGTGACGAAAGAGGGTCGTCCCCGGCTGTCCACGACGCGTTCGCCGCCGGGAGTGAGGATGGGCTCGTTGCCGCTCATGTATCTCTTGATGCCGGACGCCGATGTGTGGTCTTCCACGGTGAGCGTGCACAGGATTGCCGCGGGGTCTTGCCTGCGGGCGGCCAGGTAGGGGCCCTTGCCGATGAAGTCGGCCGCTTTCACCCTCGGTCGGGCCAGTCCCGCCTCCAAGGGGTTGTACTGGGCGTCCAGTTCCGCGCCTATCAGCCGGTAGCTCTTCTCCAGGCGGGCGGTACCGGCGCAGACACCCATGCCCACCGCCAGCACGCCATGGTCCCGGCCGGCCCCCCAGAGCGTGTCCCACAGGTGGAGACCCTGTTCCATGGGAACGTAGATCTCCCAGCCCAACTCTCCCACGTAGGAGATGCGGAACATCAGGGTGTCGATCCCTGCCAGGTTGACCTCTCGCGCCCATGCATAGGGGAAGGCGTCATTGGAGACGTCGGAACCGGTGAGGTCCTGTACCACCCGCCGGGCGTTGGGTCCCCACAGGGCAATGGTGGAGATGGCGGAGGTCCTGTCCACGAAGGTCACCGACCCGTCGGTGGGGAGGTGTTTGCGGAACCAGTAGCGGTCCCGCGCTCCTCCGCTGCCTCCGGTGACCACCCGGAAGAAGTCCTTCCCGAGGCGGAGGATGGTCACATCCGCCCGGATGCCGCCGGTCTCGGTGAGAAGCGGTGTGTACACGCCCCGCCCTATGGCCACGTCGCACTGGTTGACTGCCATCTTCTGGATGTAATCGACCGCTCCGGGTCCGTACACGTCGAAGATGGCGAATGCGGTGAGGTCGGCCATCCCGACGCGCTCTCGCATGGCGAGGTGCTCGGCGTTGATGATCGGCGACCACCAGCGGGCATCCCATTCGTGATCGCGGCCCGTGACTCCGTATTCCTTCACCAGGGGGGCGTTCGCCTCGTACCACTCCGGCCTCTCCCAGCCGACAGACTCGTGGAACACCCCGCCCAACTCCACCTGGCGAGGGTAGGCGGGGACGGTGCGCACCCTCCGGTTGGAGTCCCACTGCTCGCGGGGATGGACGATGCCGTAGGTCTTCGGGAACAACTCGTTCACGCGGGAGGAAACGTGGTGCTCGGTGCGGGCATGGCGGTAGAAGCGGGTGATGTCGGAGTGTTGGGGATCCAACTCCGGATACCCCTGGGTCATCCACTCTGCCATCAGTTTCCCGATCTCGGGTCCTTCCCTGACCAGGACCGCGGCCATCGACCACAGGTTCCTCACCTTTGCCGTCTCCCCCAACAGGTGCATGCCGTCGGGGGTGTACGACATGAGTCCATTGATGGCATACTTGATCTGGGCCTCGGAGAGGATGTCCGGCATCAGTTCCAGGGCATCTTCCATTTGCTGGTCGAAGTCCTCCGGCGTGAACGGAAGTTCAGTGGGGGATAGCAACGACTCTCCCAGGGCCGGAATCTCGTCGGGAGGATGAAGCATCGGCCGGTGACCGTAGGACCCCACCTCCAGGGAGCCGCCGGTCTGTCGTTGGTACATGTTCCTATCCACGTCACGCACCACCGGGAAACCGGTCTCGGAGCCAATGGCCTCCAGTTCAGGGATGGGACCCACATCGATCATCTGGTGGACGGTGGGAGCCAGGGGGATTTCCGTACCCGCCATCCGGGCTATGCGCGGGCTCCAGACCCCGCAGGCTATGACGGCATGTTCGGTTTCGACTCGACCCCGGTCGGTGACCACCGCGTGGATGGCCCCATTGCGTACTTCCATGTCCAAGACTTCGGTATTGGCCGAGACTGTGAGAGCGTCGAGCGCCAGGGCGCGTTCTCGCATGATCGTCCCGGCCCGCAGTGAATCGACCACCGTCACTCCGGGACAGTAGAAGCCGCCCAGGATCACATCCCTGTTTATGAATGGGACCAATTCCAGCACCTCGTCGGGGGAGATGAGGTATGCCTCCACTCCCCAGGCCTTCGCCAAGGTCATCCGGCGGCGAAACTCCTCCAGGCGCTCGGGGTTGCGGGCCACCTCGACTCCCCCCGAGAAGTTGGCGACGCCCATCCGGTCGTATTGTTCCCTGGCGCCGAGGGTCAACATGGTCATGAAGCGGGAGTGCTCAACCGGGAAGCCGAAGTTGGAGGCGTGGCCCGTCGAACCACCCGGATTGGGAAGGGGACCCTTGTCTATCTGAACGATGTCCCTCCAACCCTTTTCCGCCAGATGCCCCACGACCGAGTTTCCGGCGATGCCAGCGCCGATCACCACTACAGGCGGGTGCTCCGGCATACTTATTGCGTTTTCCTGGGTGTTCTCAGGGTTTTTCTTTATGGTACTTTCGTTGCTTTCCTGGTTTTTTTTGGCTTGCGTCGGGCACCTGCCCGCCGCATGCCGGTGTGTTCATGTCAGCACTTCATCCGTTCGTTGGTGGGATCGAACAGGGGTGTGCTGCCGGTCACCGCAACTTTGACAGGGAAGATCTCGTTCATGTACATCACGGCCAGGTCCCTGCCCTCCACCGCGTGCTCGGGGGGAAGGTAGGCCAGGAGCAGATACTTGCCCACCGAGGGGCCATTGCCTGCGCTGGTGACGTAGGAGGGTCGTCCGTGACTGTCCACGATGCGTTCGCCATCGGGAGTGAGTATGGGCTCGTTGCCGCCCATGTATCTCTCGATGCCGCTCTCGGATGTGTGGTCCTCCACGGTGAGTGTGCAGAGGATGGCTGCGGGGTCCTCCCTGCGGGCGGCCAGATAGGGCTCCTTGCCGATGAAGTCGGCTGCTTTCACCTTGGGCCGGGCCAGTCCGGCCTCCACCGGGTTGTACTCGGATTCCAACTCGGCGCCCATCAGCCGGTAGCCCTTTTCGAGACGCCCGGTGGTGCCGTACACGCCGATACCCACCGGGATGATTCCGAATTCCTGTCCGGCCTCCCAGAGCATGTCCCACAGTCGCAGCCCCTGCTCCATGGGCACCGACATCTCCCACCCCAGTTCTCCGACATAGGAGATCCGCAGCATCAATGTGTCGATGCCGCCCAGGTTGACTTCCTTGACCCATCCGTAGGGGAAGCCTTCGTTCGAGACATCGTCGCTGGTGAGCTTCTCCACCACCCGCCGGGCATTCGGTCCCCACACGCCGATCGTGGAAACGGCGGAGGTGCTGTCGACGAAGGTCACCGACCCGTCGGTGGGGAGGTGTTTGCGGAACCAGTACCTGTCGCGGGCGCCGTCGCCGCCTCCGGTGACCACTCGGTAGTGGTCCTTTCCGAGGCGGAGGATGGTCAGGTCGGCCCGGAATCCCCCGGTCTCGGTCAGGAGAGGCGTGTAGATTGCCCGGCCCACCGCCAGATCGCACTGGTTCACGGTCATTTTCTGGATGTAGTCGACCGCTCCCGGCCCGGTGACGTCGAAAATGGCGAAGGCGGTGAGGTCCACCATGCCCACGCTCTCGCGCATGGCGAGATGCTCGGCGTTGATGACCGGCGACCACCAGCGGGCGTCCCACTCGTGATCTCGGCCTTGGACTCCGTGCTTCTCCACCAGCGGTGCGTTGACCTCGTACCACTGGGGCCTCTCCCAGCCGGCCGCTTCGTAGAAAACCGCGCCCAACTCCACCTGCCGCGGATAGGCGGGAACCGTGCGGACCCTGCGGTTGGACTCCCACTGTTCGCGGGGGTGGACGATGCCGTAGGTCTTGTTGAAGTGCTCGGAGCAGCGGGCAAGGATGTGGTGTTCGTTCCTGGCGTAGCGATAGAAGCGGGCGATGTCCGAGGAGTGGGGGTCGATCTCGGGGTACCCGTCGGTCATCCATTGGGCAACCATCCTGCCCACCCCGGGACCTTCCTTGATCCACACCGCCGCCGCCGACCAGAGGTTCCTGACCTCCACGGTCTCGCCGAGGAGAGGCATGGCGTCCGGCGTCAGGGACAGCAGTCCGTTGATGGCGTAGCGAATCTCGGCCTGGGAGAGGATCTCGGGCATCAACTCCAGGGCGTGCTCCATCTGGAGGTCGAAGTCCTCGTCGGTGAAGGGCAGTTCGGTGGGGGAGAGCAGGGACTCTCCCAGGGACGGGATGTCGTTCGGATGGTGGAAGATGGGTCGATGGGCATAGGACCCCACCTCCATGGATCCTGCGGTCTGGCGTTCGTACATGTAGGTGTCCATGTCGCGAACGATGGGATAGCCGATCTCGTTGCCGGTGGCCTGCAGAACCGGGATGGGACCCACATCGATCATCTGGTGCACCGCGGGAGTCAGAGGGATGGTGGCGCCGGCCATTTGGGCTATGCGGGGACTCCACACTCCACAGGCGATCACCAGGTATTCGGTCTCGATGCGGCCCCGGTCGGTCACCACTGCGCTGATCGCCCCGTTGCGGACCTCGAGGTCCAGGACTTCGGTGTTCGGCATGACCGTGAGGGCGTCCAGTGCCTGGGCCCGCTCGCGCATGATGGTCCCGGCGCGCAGGGAGTCGACCACCGTCACTCCGGGACTGTAGAAGCCTCCCACGATCACATCGGTGTCGATGAAGGGAACCAACTCCAGCACTTCGTCGGGCGAGATCAGATGGGACTCCACTCCCCATGCCTTGGCTGAGGTCATGCGACGGCGCAATTCCTCCATGCGTTCGGAGGTCCGGGCAACCTCGATGCCTCCCGAGGTCACACTTACACCCATCTCTTCGTACTGCCTGGTGGAATCCAGAGTGAGCATGGTCATCTCTTTGGAGTGATCAACCGGAAAACAGAAGTTAGAAGCATGCCCGGTTGAACCGCCCGGGTTGGGAAGGGGTCCCTTGTCGATCTGAACGATGTTCTTCCAACCCATCTCGGCCAGATGTCCGACCAAGCAATTCCCAGCTATACCTGCACCTATAACTACCACGTGCGCACTGGTTGGGGTGTCCATTTATCTAACTCCCTGTGTCCGGTGGTTTTACATTTTGAAAAAAGGACGGTATGGTTGCGTCCAATGCTGACCAGAGGTAAACTCTACATGATCAGTAGGTGAAGTTTCGAATTCGGTTTCTTCACCCTTAGGTTTGCAAAACTCATCGGGCCCGAGCATTCAGAATTCCGACAGGAGAAATTTATGAGCGATGACTTTGACCTTGCTTCTCTTGACGACGAGGAACTGGTATACCAAATGCATGACGACTTGTATGACGGTCTTGCCGATGAGATAGCTGATGGAACCGAGATACTTCTGAGTCGGTCCTGGGATGCCCAGAGGGTGTTGAACGATGCCTTGGTGGAGGGCATGAGGGTCGTTGGCATCGACTTCCGTGACGGGATCCTTTTCGTACCAGAGGTGCTCCTGGCGGCGAAGGCGATGAAGGCCGGCATGGAAATCCTGCGTCCCATCCTCTCGGCTTCGGGG
>CAYWGY010000044.1:8380-14125 GCA_964458055.1 uncultured Acidimicrobiaceae bacterium
CACCGTCAAGGGAGACATCCACGACATCGGCAAGAACCTGGTGGGCATGATGCTGGAGGGCGCGGGATTCGAGGTCTTCGACCTGGGCATAAACACTGACGCCCAGGAGTTTCTGGAGGCGCTGGAGGAGCACGAGCCCGAGATCCTGGGTATGTCGGCCCTGCTGACCACCACCATGCCGTACATGAAGGTGGTGATCGAGGCTCTCGAGGAGGAGGGGATCAGAGAGGATCATATCGTTTTGGTGGGAGGCGCGCCACTCAACGAGGAGTTCGCCGAGGCTGTGGGCGCCGACGCATACTGCCGGGACGCGGCGATCGCGGCGGAGACGGCCAAGACCCTCGTCGAGAAGCAGCGCGCGAATGCCTAGCACCGGGAGGGGGAGATGACCGATACGGTTCTTTCCTCCGCCACCCGGGAGTGGGTTATAGGGCCGGACCGGCCCTTCACGATCATCGGGGAGCGGATCAACCCCACGGGTCGCAAACTTCTGGCCGCCGAGATGAAGGTCGGCGACTACAGCCGGGTGGAGGCCGATGCCCTGGCGCAGGTGGGCGCGGGCGCTCACATGCTGGACGTCAATGCCGGAATACCCCTCGCCGATGAACCGGCCATCCTCGCCGAGGCCATCAAGCTGGTGCAGTCGCTCACAGATGTTCCCATTTCCATCGACTCCTCCATCGTGGAGGCCCTGGAATCGGGGCTTTCGGTGTACCAGGGTAAGGCCCTGGTCAACTCGGTGACGGGTGAGGATGAGGTGATGGAGAGGGTATTGCCGCTGGTGGCCAAGCACGGGGCGGCGGTGGTGGCGATCTCCAACGATGAAACCGGTATCTCCGAGGACCCGGATGTCCGTTTCGATGTGGCCGCCAAGATAGTGTCCCGAGCCTCCGATTACGGGATTCCCGCTCGGGACGTGGTGGTCGACCCTTTGGTCATGCCCATCGGCGCCCTGGCTCATGCCGGTCGACAGGTCTTTCACATTCTCCGCAGGCTCCGGGAGGAACTGGGGGTCAACTCGACCTGCGGCGCCTCCAATGTCAGTTTCGGTCTCCCCAACAGGTCGGCCATCAACTCGGCCTTTCTCACCATGGCGATCGGCGCCGGGCTGACCTCGGCGATAACGAACCCGCTTCACCAGGAGATCCGTTCCGCGGTGATGGCGGCCGATGTCATGATGGCCAACGATCCCGAGTGCGCACGCTGGATCCGCTCCAATCGCACACCCGCCCAGGCGGGCGCCAGGGGTGCTCGGCGGGGAGGTGCCCGTCGTCGGCGGGCGGGACGAGGCGCCGATGGCCGAACCACCTGATCCCCGGATAATTTTCACGCCTTCGGGCAGGAGAGGCCGGGTTCCCAGGGGGACCACCGTCCTCGAGGCGGCCCGGATGGTGGGCGCCGACCTCGCTTCCATTTGCGGCGGTCGGGGGATCTGCGGCCGCTGCCAGATGACGCCCGTGTTCGGAGAGTTCGCCAAGCACGGCATCTCGGTCGGCCCGGAGGCGTTGAGCGGGTGGTCGGAGACCGAGTCCTCCTACCGCACCCGTCGAGGGCTTGCTTCCGACCGCAGGCTGGGCTGCATGGCCGAGGTGTTGGAAGACCTGGTGGTGGACGTTCCTCCCGAGAGCCAGACCCACCGCCAGGTGGTGAGGAAAGAAGTCGATGTGGGAAAGCTCCACCTGGATCCGGTGACGACCATCCACTACGTGGTCACCTCTCCTCCCACCCTGGAACATGCCCCCGGAGACGCCCAACGCCTCCTGGAGGCTCTCGAAGGACAGTGGGATCTCCCGGGGCTGTCGGTGCGGTCCGATGTGCTGGGACCCCTGCAGCAGGCGCTCCGGACGGGCGGGGGCGAGGTCACGGCGGCGGTCCGCGACCGGCGGATGGTGGTGGCCGTGTGGCCGGGGTTCCAGGAAGGAGTCTTCGGGATTGCCGTGGACATCGGCTCCACCACGATTGCCGGGCACCTGGCCGACCTGACCACGGGGGAGATCCTCTCCTCCCAGGGACTGATGAATCCCCAGGTCAGGCTGGGCGAGGACCTGATGAGCAGGGTTTCGTATGCGGCGATGAACCCCGACGGGGGGGAGAGGCTGACTTCTCTTGTCAGAAAAGCTGTCAACGGGTTGTGTACGGACCTTCTGGAGGGTGCCGATGTGGATAGGGACAAGGTCTTGGAGATGGTGGTGGTCGGCAACCCCATCATGCACCATCTCTTCCTGGGTCTCGATGTCCGCCCTCTGGGAGAGGCCCCCTTCACCCTGGCCACCGACAGTTCCCTGGAGATCGACGCCTCCACTGCGGGAGTCGACCTGGCGCCGGCTTGCCGCATCTATCTGCTGCCGTGCATCGCCGGTCATGTGGGAGCGGATGCGGCGGGGATGGTCCTCTCGGAGCGGCCGCACAAGTCCTCCGAGATCACCCTGCTGTGCGACATCGGCACCAACGCCGAGATAGTCCTCGGCAACTCCGAGCGCCTTCTTGCCGCCTCCAGTCCGACCGGTCCCGCTCTTGAGGGCGCCCAGATCTCGTCGGGACAGAGGGCGGCGCCGGGCGCCATAGAGAGGGTGCGGATAGACCCCGACACCCTGGAGCCTCGCATCCGGGTCATCGGGGTGGACTGCTGGTCGGATGAACCGGGGTTTGATGAGTTGGAGGAGAAGACGCCGGTAACCGGGGTTTGCGGGTCTGGGATCATCGAGGCCATGGCGGAGTTGGCTGCTGCCGGTGTGATCCTGGCTGATGGCCGCATTGACGGGTCGGCGTCGGGCCGTTCACCCAGGGTGGTCCAGGAGGGCCGGACCTTCTCATACATTCTCTGGGAGGGGGAGACCGTGGTGGGCATCACCCAGAACGACGTGCGGGCTGTGCAACTCGCCAAGGCCGCACTGATGGCGGGGGCACGGCTCCTTATGGACCACCTCGGAAACGACCGGCTCGACCGGATCCGTCTCGCGGGCGCGTTCGGGTCGCATCTGAGCACGCAGCACTCCATCGCTCTTGGCTTGATTCCGGATATTCCCGTCGACCGGGCGGCCTCGGCCGGGAACGCGGCGGGCACCGGAGCTTTGATGTCACTTCTGTCCGGGCAGTGTCGCAGGGAGATAGAACAGGTGGTAAACAGGGTCGAGAAGATAGAGACAGCCATAGAGCCCCGGTTCCAGGAGCATTTTGTGGCGTCCATGTCCTTTCCCGGCGCCCGCCGGGACAGTGCAGAACCTACCCGTAGGCGTTCCCGTCGAAGGAGGCGGAGAGCAGCCCGTCTAGCGAAGGAGAGACAGTGATGGGCCGGAGAAGGCGATCAGGAGGCAGGCGAGCCCGGATGGCAGCCCGGGAAGCTGCGCGGGAGATGGAGAAATCTCCTTTCCTCACCCGCAAGCTGGCTCCCTACGAGGTGCTCAGCGAAGAGGGCGCCGCACTCATCGAGGAGAATGCCGACACCATCCTGGAGAGGGTCGGCATCGACATCACCGATGCAGAGGCCCTGGCCGACTTTGCCCGGGCAGGCGCCGATGTCGACGGGAACCGGGTGCGCTTCCCCCGGGGAATGTGCCGACAACTCGTGACCGCCACCGCCCCCTCCGTGTTCACCCAGGTGGCGCGCAATCCGTCCAATTCGGTGGTGATCGGCGGCGACCACGTGGTGCTGGCGCCTGCATACGGTTCGCCCTTCGTGAGAGATCTCGATGGGGGTCGCCGTTATGCGACCCTCGAGGATTTTCGCAACTTTGTGAAGCTGACCTACATGACCCCCTTCCTGCACCATTCGGGAGGAACGCTCTGCGAACCGGTGGATATCCCCATCCCCAAGCGCCACCTGGACATGGTCTACGCCCACATGCGCTGGTCGGACAAGCCCTTCATGGGATCGGTCACCGCCCCCCATCGGGCTGCGGATTCCGTGGAGATGGCCGCATTGGCATTCGGGGAGGACTTCCTGGAGGAGAACACCGTCATAATGGGCCTGTGCAACGCCAACTCGCCCCTCACCTGGGACCAGGCCATGCTGGGATCAGCGCGGGAGTACGCCAGGCGTAACCAGGGGGTCTTCATCACGCCCTTCATACTTGCCGGAGCCATGGCGCCGGTGACCGTCGCCGGGGCGGCCACCCAGACCCTGGCGGAGGCGCTGGTGGGCATGGCATACACCCAGTTGGTCAGGCCGGGAGCGCCGGTGGTGTTCGGGTCCTTCGCCTCATCCATATCCATGCAGTCGGGTGCGCCGACGTTCGGCACACCCGAGCCCACGCTCACGCTTTTCGCCCTGGCCCAGCTGGCTCGGCGCCTGGGAGTCCCGTTCCGCTCGGGCGGCAATCTCACCGCCTCGAAGATCGCCGATGCCCAGGCCGCCTACGAATCGGCCTCCACCTTCCAGCCCACCCTCGTGTCGGGAGTCAACTTCGTGCTGCACTCCGCGGGGTGGCTGGAGGGAGGCCTGACCATCAGTGCGGGATGGCTGAGATGCTGTTGTCGGGGGTGGACCTATCGGAGAACGGGCAGGCCCTGGAGTCGGTGATCGAGACCGGACCGGGCCAGCACCATCTCGGGACGGCCCATACTCTTGCCAACTTCGAGACCGCCTTCTACATGTCCTTCACAGCTGACAACAACAGCTTTGAACAGTGGGCGGAGGAAGGTTCGCTGCGATCGGTCGATCGGGCCAACTCGCTGTGGAAACAGTGGCTGGCCGACTACCAACCCCCGACCATGGACGCAGCCGCGGACGAAGCCCTGCTGGATTACATAGCCCGGAAGAAGGAAACCTACCCCGACTTCGAGGTGTAGCGATGTCCTCCGATTATGCCGAACGGTTGGACGGTCTTGACGCGGGTACCCGTTCGGTGATGACCGAGACCCTGCGGAACGTTCGTTTTGAGGTCATCCCCCTGAAGAATGCCGCTGCCCAGGCCCGCTTCCTGCCCCCGGGAGCGGTGGTAACCGTCACCGCCTCTCCCAACAAAGGCATGGAGGCCACCATGGACCTGGCGGCCGAACTGGTCGAACAGGGATTCGACGTGACGCCTCACCTCTCGGCGCGCCTGCACCGCGACCGGGCCCACCTGGAAGCCAATCTGGAGAGAGCTCGCGAGTTGGGCCTCACACGGGCCTTCGTGGTGGGAGGCGACCACCTCCATCCCGGAGACTTCTTCGACGGTCTGTCCCTCCTCCGGGCCATGGAGGAGATCGGCCACCCCTTCGAAGAGGTCGGGATACCGGCCTATCCCGAGGGGCATCCCCTCATATCCTCGGACAAGCTGGACCAGGCCCTCTCGGACAAACAGCCCTACGCCCATCACCTGGCCACCCAGATGTGCTTCGACGCCGACGCCATCCGGTCCTTTCTCCGGGATGCGCGGCGACGGGGAATCAACCTCCCGGTGATGCTGGGAGTGCCGGGAGTGGGGGGACGGATGAAGCTCCTCCAGATCTCGGCGCGGATCGGCGTGGGAGACTCCATGAGGTTTCTCACCAAGAACCCCCGCGTGGTCACCCGGCTGCTCGGACCCGGCGGCTACGATCCCGGTGAGTTGCTTGAGGACCTGGGAGATGGTCTGTTAGACCCCCAACTCGGAATCGAGGGGTTGCATGTCTACACCTTCAACCGCTGCGAGGCCACGGAAGCCTGGCGACAGGAGTACCTCACTGCTCTGAGTGGCTGAACCCGTTCGCTCTTAAGTAAGGTATCTGAGATGTTGGTTGATCTGCTTTGGGTTGTCTTGGGCATGGCAGTGCTCATCTTCG
>CAYWGY010000045.1:0-1524 GCA_964458055.1 uncultured Acidimicrobiaceae bacterium
TGGAAAACCACCTGCAACCGGGAGCGGTAGCTGCGGAAGGCAGACAGTGCGACCTCGCCGATCGGCTCGGAATCCACCAGTACCTCCCCGGTTGTGGGCTCGGTCAACCGCAACAACGTCATCCCGACCGTGGTCTTGCCCGACCCTGACTCACCCACCACTCCAAGAGTCCGGCCCCGGTGGATCTCGAAGTCGACCCCGCTCACCGCAGTGAGGACATCGCCGCCTTCGAGGATGTACTCCTTTCCCAGACCCCGCACCGAGATCAAGGGCTGTTCGGATCCATGATCCTCCTCGGGTTCGGGTAGCTTCTCCTGGCGTTGCAGTGAGAGGATGCGCTGGGAGTACTCCTGCTCGGGTGCCCGGAAGAACTTTCGGGTGGGGGCGTCCTCGATGTTCCGGCCCTTCTCCACAACCAGGACCCGATCACAATAGTTGGCGATGATCCCCAGATCCTGGGTGACGATCAGCACCGCCGAGCCCGTCTCCTGAACGGTGTCCCACATCTCGTCCAGCACCTGCGCCTGGATCGTGACATCCAACCCCGAGGTGGGCTCATCCGCCACCAGCAGCCGGGGATTGGAGGACAGGGCCATGGCGATGAGGGTCCTCTGGGCCATCCCGCCGGAGAGTTCGTGGGGGAAGGCCGTGATCCTCCGTTCGGCGTCGTTGATACCCACCATCTCCAACATGCTCACTGCTTTCCGCATGCCCTCCGGGCGGGTGGCCTGGTTGTGGGAGCGGTAGGCCGTCGAGATCTGGCGACCGATCTTCAGCATGGGGTGGAGAGACTGACGGGGGTTCTGGGTGACCATGGCGATCTGGCTTCCCCGGACGTGGCGCAACTCCTCGCGGGAAAGGGACAGCAGGTCCCTGCCGTCGAACAGCACTTCTCCCCCGGCAACTCTCCCACCGTGTCGCACCAGGCCCAGCATGGCCAGGACCGCAGTCGACTTCCCGGCCCCGCTCTCGCCCACGATCCCGGCAATCTCCCCTGACTCCAAGCTGAACGAGAGTCCGTCCACCACGGTGACCTCGGAGCGGCGAGCGGGAAAGGTCACCACCAGATCCCGCACGTCGAGGAGTGGAGCGGCCATCACTTGTAGGCTCTTTCCAGGGCGTTGCCGACGGCCGCGAATCCGAAGACCGTCAAGGAGATGGCCAGACCGGGGAAGACCGACGGCCACCACTCGCCCAGGATGATGGAGTTGGCGCCCTTGGAGATCATCAGCCCCCATTCGGGAGTGGGCGGCCGGACCCCGGCGCCGATGAAGGACAGCCCCGCGGTGAGAAGAATCCCCCAGCCGATGACCACCGAGGCCTGGATCAGTGCGGGAGCCAGGGAATTGGGCAGCACGTGCCGGAAGGATATCCGCAACTCCGACGCGCCTATGGCCCGAGCGGACTGCACGTAAGTGCGGGAGCGCTGGGACAGGACCTCGGCCCGGGTCAGCCGTATGAAGATGGGGGTGTAAAGGAAAGCCAGGGCCAGCACCAGGTTGAAGGTAGAGCGCCCGCTGAGGG
>CAYWGY010000045.1:1534-9690 GCA_964458055.1 uncultured Acidimicrobiaceae bacterium
GACCGGAAAGGACTGGATGACATCGCTGACCCGCATGATCAACTCGGAGAACATGCCCCGGTAGAACCCGGCAACCAGCCCGATGAGCGACCCCGCCACCAGCGAAAGCGCAGCCGCCGCCAGAGCAATGGTGACGTCGGTCCGGGGGGCGGAGATGACCCGGGAAAAGATATCCAGACCGGTGGCGTCGGTGCCGAACCAGTGCTCACCCGAGGGCGGTGTGGAGATGTTGCCGGTGGGCAGGACCGGGGAATAGGGAGCCACGGTCTCGCCAAACACGGCAAGCACCACCGCCATGGCGACTATGACCAAACCTACCCACAGGAGAATGTTCCGCTGTGCGCTGGACGGACGTTCTTGACCCGAGGTCATGTCCTGACCCGGGGGTCCATCCAGGCGTGGAACACATCCAGCGCCAGATAGATGAGAAGGGAGAAGGCGGTGATCACCAGCACCACCCCCTGGATGGCGGGGTAGTCGAACTGGAGGATGGAACGCACCGAATACTGGCCCAGGCCTCCCAGTGAGAAGACCTTCTCCACCAGCACCGCCCCGCCCAGCATGAACCCGTAGAGGATCCCAACCAGAGTCAGCGCAGGAGCGAAGGCCGCCCGGAAGGTGTAGGCGGCGATGGTGCGGCTGGGCAGACCGGCTGAATTGGCGTACAGAATGAAATCGGACTCCAGCACCCGCAGCATATTCTGGCGGATCATCTTGATGATGGGACCGCTCAGGATCAGCACCAAGGTCATGACGGGCAGCCACAGGTGAGCCAGTGCTTCGAGGAAGACCTCCAAATTGCCGGCAATCAGGGAATCGATGGTGAGGAACCCGGTCACCGTCTCGGGCGCTTCGGTGAGTGCCCCCAGTTGCCCCAGGGGCGCTGGCGCCCACCCCAGCACCACGAAGAAGACATAAATGAACAACAGACCCCACCAGAATTCTGGTTGAGCGCCCGCCATCAGGCCGTAGACGAACACCCCGCGATCGATGAGTCCGTTGGGACGGATGGCGGAGATCATTCCCAAAGGAAGCGCCAGCAGGGTGGCGACGATGAAGGAGATGGTTATCAACTCGAGGGTCACGGGAAAGAACCTGATTATCTCGTCCAGCACCTTCTCGTTGGTAACCCACGACCTCCCCAGGTCGCCTTGGAGCAAACCGGCCTGTTCGGAGGGGAAGAAACCAAAATAGAGGCCGAACTGCTTCATGATGGTCTGATCAAGACCCAAGGACGCCTTCGCCTGGTTATAGACCTCATCGGAGGCGTTGAAGCCAACCAGGCGGGCCACCGGATCGGCGGGAAGCACCCTGATAAGAAAAAAGACGGCGACCGTGATCCCCAATAGCTGGAGAAAGGCCACCATCAGACGCTTCCCTATGTAGGCCCAAGGCATAAGGTAACTCTATTCGGCCCGGGGCCACCGGGTGGTCAGCCCGGAATGGGTGGTGGGCGTCCGCTCTTGCGGACGCCCACCGTTATCGCGAATTGTTATCAACCGACCGAGAGGTCGTACCAGCGAACGCTGTTGTCGGGATGCCAGACCAACCCGGAGACATTCGAGGAGAATGCCCACTGGGTGGTTCTCTCGACCACCGGGAGCCAGGTGACCTGGTCCGCCAGAATGTCCTGAACCTCGGCCAGCAGTGCGTTGCGGGCTGTCTCGTCGGCTTCGTTAACCAACTGCCCGAACAGACCGTCAACCTCCGGTGAGGCGAAGTTGACCATGTTGTTCAGTCCGCCCGCCTCGGTGGACACGAAGAACAGCAGGGTGGCGTACCCGGCGTCCACGCCGATGGGCTTCTCCTGATCGTTGAGAGCAAACTGGAGGTCCTTTTTGACCAACTGGCGGTCGCCGTACTGGGTCTGGGGCAGCGGATCGAGCTGCACGTTAACACCCACTGCCGCCAGGTCGGCCTGGATGAGGGTGGCGATCGGGCCGAGAATGGCCTCCTTCTCCGCCACGTAGCTCAACAGGATGCTGCCGTCGTCGGCGTATCCGGCCTCGGCCAGCAGTTCCCGCGCCCTGTCGGGGTCGTAGTCGTACTGGGTGTCGGAGCGGTAGTAACCCGGATAGCTGGAAGGAATCTGTCCCTCCCACTTGGTGGCGTTGCCGAAATAGCCCACCCGGATGATCTCGTCGTAGTTGATGGCATGAGCCACGGCCTTTCGCACTGCCAGGTTGTCGAAGGGCGGAGTCGAGTAGTTCATGTGAACGAACAGGTTGTCGTTGCCCTGCACGCCCGCCACGGTCACATCGGCGTTGCCCGCCAGGCTGTCGAACTCGCGGGGTGTGAGCCTCTCCACCAACTGGGCGTCGCCGGAGAGAATGGCCGCCAACCGGTTGGAGGTCTCTGGGACCTTGCGATAGACGATCCGGTCGATGGAAGGAGCCCCCCGGTAGTAATCGGGGTTGGCAACCACCACGAACTGACTGTCCTTCTCCCAGTTCTCCAAGCAATAGGGACCGAAGCTGGGCAGGTTGACGTTGTTGGCGTAGTCATGGGACCACGGGTCCTCGTCGGTGGCGTTGGCTTCCATGGTCTCCTTGTCGAAGATGCCCAGGCCGAAGATGGTCAGGATCGGCAGGAAGAGCTTGTTGGGAGCGGCCTGGCGGATGTTCACCGTGTAGTCGTCCACCTTGGTGATGGTGTCGCCCAACTCCTGGGCCGCCGGATCACCGGAGAAAACGTCTACGGTGAAGCCGTCGATGGAGCCGACATTGGAGAGGAACCAACCGATGGGCGCCGCACCCGAGACCGACTTGGCGCGGGCAAAGGTGTAGAGGACATCGTCAGCGTTGAAGGTGGCGCCGTTGCAGCCCACCACGCCCTCTCGCAGATTGAAGGTCCAGGTCAGCGATGCCTCGTCGAAGGACCAGGATTCTGCCAGGCGGCCCTCAAAGTGCTCGTCGGAAAACCCGAAATCCAAGAGCCCCACGCCTTCGGAGTTGGCGCCGGCGCTCTTGTAATAGACAAGGTATTCCTGGAGGTTGACCATTCCGGTCTGGCTGGTGGGGATGGCCGCCGAGGGTCCGTCGTAGTCAAGGCCCGAGGGGATGTCCTCGGCCAGGACTGTCAACTGGACCGGTTCCGGCGCAGCCGTTGTGGTGGGCGCCGCGGTGGTTTCCGGAGCTGCTGCAGCAGTCGTCTCCGGGGCAGCGGTAGTTGCGGGCGCCGCATCGTCCTCGTCATCGCCGCAGGCGGCGACCAGGAGAGCTACGGCCACCAGCAACGCAAACGTTCTTCGCATGGGGTTTCCTCCTAATGTGCACATAGTTTGCATTCGGGTACTCGGTGTCCAATTACAATCAAGCCCCAAGCTATGTTAGTGACCCAAACAGTCGGCCCTCCCCGGTGGCCGCTTCTTTCCATCAAAGCGAGGCGATCCAACCATCGGTCTTGCAGGTCAGCACCCTAATCAATGACGAAACCTCCACCCACCCAGGACCAAGACGACTCTCCTCGTCCCCCTGAGCCACCGCGGGCAGATCCCTCCATCCGCCAGGTGGAGCACTTGGCCGGGCTGGTCCGTCAGGCAGTTAGCCGGGAGGACATGACATTGCTGCCGGCTGACATTTTCCGAGCGGGCCGCCATGAGTGACCTGGCGCGGCTGTCGCTGACCGAGGCAGCCGAAGCAGTGGCGACAGGTACGGTCTCCCCGGTGGAACTGCTGGCCGCATCGCTCCGCAATGTGGAGAAGTGGGAGCCGACCGTCAAGGCATTGGTGGGCGGTCCCCTCCAGGGAGTCGAGAAGGTGGCCCGCCGGCTAGCCGAGGAAGCAGCCAGTGGGGAACTCAGGGGCCCCCTCCACGGGGTGCCGGTGATGCTCAAGGACCTGATGGACATGGCCGGAGAACTCACCACCGCTTCTTCCCGCATTCTCTCGGACAACCGGGCCGGCGCCGATGCACCGGTCACCGCTCGCCTGCGGGAAGCCGGGGCGGTGATTGTGGCCAAGACCAATGTCCACGAGTTTGCCTACGGAGCCAAGAACCCACCCACCGCCAACCCCTGGGATCCCCGCCGGATTCCGGGCGGCTCCAGCGGAGGTTCGGCGGCGGCTGTTGCCTCCCACATGTGCCATGGAGCCCTCGGATCCGACACTGCAGCCTCCATCCGCCAGCCTGCCGCCCTGTGCGGCCTGGTCGGGATCAAGCCAACCTACGGGAGGGTGCCCCTCAGAGGAGTCATACCCTGCGCCTGGTCCCTTGACGCTGTCGGACCGATCACCCGCTCGGTGGCGGACGCCCGTTTGATGCTGGAAGTCATTGAGGGACCCGAGGCCCGGGACCCCACTACCGTTCCCCTTCCCCCCTCGCCTCCCGCTCGGCCGCTCTCGGAGAGCCGCATAGGAGTGGTGACCGAACTCATGGCTCCCAACCAGCCGGAGGTCACCGCCGTGCTCGACCAGACCTTGGGCCGCTTGGAGGAGACCGGCGCGGAACTATGCGAGGTCTCCATAGGCGACCCCGGGGAAATGGTGGCCGCCCTGTTCATCATCCTCACGGTGGAGTCGGCTTCCTACCATCGCAGATGGCTGGAAGAGCGACCCCAGGACTACGGTTCGGACGTGCGGGAGTACCTGGAGTTGGGTATGCAATTCCGGGGAGTCGACTTCGTGGACGCCCAGCGGCTTCGCCGGGTGGTGAAGGACAGGATCAACCGGGCGCTGGAGCATTGCGACATCCTTTACGCCCCGGCCCAGCACATCCTGGCCCCGTTGACGGACGACCACGAGTTGACTCTCGAGGATGGGAGCCGGGAGACGGTTGCCATCCTGTTGTGCCGGTCTCTCCTTCCATTCAACCTCTCGGGCCACTGTGGTGTCTCGGTGCCGGTGACCCATGCCCTTGGGCTTCCGGTGGGAGTGCAACTGATAGGCGCGCCCTTTGCCGACCATGCCCTTCTGGATTACGCTCAGCAACTTCACGATCTCCTGGAATGGAGATGGGAACCACCTCCCCTGCCCTCCTGACGACCATGGAAAGAGCCCCATCATGTCCTTAGCCCGCCAGTTGGTAGAACGAGCCTGGGGTCTTCGCATCGGACTCGAGGACCTCGAGACAACCCGCTCCCTTCTCTATGACCATCTCGGGGTGACCGCCGCGGGAGCCGGGGATGGCTCCGCCCTCTCGGTGAGCCGCTTCTCGGACGCCGTGTACGGCAAGGGACCGAGTCTCCCCGTCCTGGGCACTGACCGAGTTCTCCCGGTACTGGGCGCCACCATGACCAATGCCGTGGCCGCCCACTCCACCGAGTACGACGACGTTCACAACTCGTCCTCGAGCCACCCGGGAGTGGTGGTCTTTCCCGCAGCCCTGGCGGCTGCTCGTCTCACCGGGGCAACCGCTGATCGGTTCCTGACGGCAGCGATAGTGGGATACGAGGTGATGTGCCGGATCGGGATAGCAGCCAACCCCCCCTCCCTCTACGCGCGAGGATTTCACCCTACCCCGGTCATCGGGGTGTTCGGCGCCGCCGCCGCCGCTGCTCATGTCATGGACCTGTCGATTGACCAGGCGGTCTCCGCGCTCGGGATAGCCGGTTCAATGGCGGCGGGAAGCATGCAGTTCCTGGTGGACGGAGCATGGACCAAGCGCCTCCACCCCGGGTTGGCGGCTCGCAACGGCGTGGAGGCGGCGATGCTGGCTGCCGAAGGCTACCGGGGCACCACGGACCCCCTGGGTGGAGAGAAGGGCCTCTTCGCCTCCTATTGCCAACCCATGAGCATGGACGCATTACTTGATGAGTGGGGCGAAAGACCGCTGGAGATCCAGGCAACCTCCATCAAGGCGCACACCTGCTGCCGCTACAAACAAGGTGGTATCGACGCCCTGTTGGATATTCGCGCCCGCGGCGAGTTCTCCCCATCCGATGTCTCCTCGGTGACGGTCGGGCTCCTGAGCATGGCCTACGACATTGTGGCCGTCCCGGTCGAGACCAAGAGGAGGCCCCCCGGGGTGGTGGACGCCCAGTTCTCCATGCCCTACGGAGCGGCGGTGGCGCTTTCCATGGGACGGGCCGGTCTCGACGAGTACCAGGAGGCGCTCCTCTCCGACCCGGGGTTGGCCAGGCTGATGGACCTGACGCGTTGCGTGGTGGACCCGGCATTGGACGACGACTACCCGGCCATGTGGAAGACCTGGGCCGAGGTCTCCACAACCGACGGACGCTCCTGGCGCGCCGATGTCGACTTTCCCAAGGGCGATCCGGGCAACCCCTTCACCGACGACGAGTTGCGGGACAAGTTCTCGCAACTGACCAGGGAGATCTACACGCCCGGTCGCCAGGCTGAAATAGGCGCGGCCACACGCGGCTTGGGCGCCGGGGTGGAACTGGACGACCTCCTGTCGGTCCTGGGTCGGGATGTGTTCCACGGTTCCGGGTACCTAAACTGACCCCGTTATGGTATTCAAAGACACTTGGTTCGGTCGTTACTACGAGGACTTCGAGGTGGATGACATCTACCGCTCCAGCCTGGGCAGGACCATCACCGAGTCCGACAACACCTGGTTCACCCTGCTCACGCTGAACACGAACCAATCCCATTTCAACGCCCACTACGCCGAGAGGAGTCCCTTCGGCAAGGTGATCGTCAACTCCGGACTCACCATCGCCCTGGTGCTGGGGATGTCGGTGATCGACACCTCCCAGAAGGCATTCGCCAACCTCGGTTTCACCAACATAAGACTGCCGGCTCCCGTCTTCGTGGGAGACACCATCTATGTGGAATCCCAGGTCCTCGGTAAGAGGGAATCCAAGTCGAGGCCCTACGGAGGAATCGTGACGGTGCGGACCCGGGCTGTGAATCAAGACGGCACCACGGTGGTCGTCTACGAGCGCAGCGTGTTCATCTACAAGAGAAGCGCGCCCCAGGCCCAGGGTTACTGGCCCGAGCCCGACAAGCCCATCGAGGAACTCTGACCCTTAGTCGACAACCACTCGGCCGCTGATAAGACCGCGGGCGATCACCATGCGCATGATGTCGTTGGTGCCCTCCCCGATCACCATCAGGGGAGCGTCGCGATACAGGCGCTCGATGTCCAACTCCTCGCTGTACCCCATCCCACCGTGGATCCGCATCGACTCCAAGGCGTTGGTACAGGCCACCTCGGAGGCGAAATACTTGGCCATTCCCGCCTCCATGTCCACGCGTTTTCCCCGGTCGGCCTGGGATGCCGCCCACCACACCAGGAGCCTCGCAGCCTGGGTATTGGTGGCCATCTCCGCCAGCTTCAACTGGATGGCCTGGAACCCTGAGATCTTGCGACCGAACGCCTGCCGGGCGTTGGCATAGGCCAGGGCCTGGTTGTAGGCCTCCTGGGCTATCCCCACCGACCGGGCGGCGATGTTGATCCTTCCGATCTCCAGCCCGCTCATCACCTGCTGGAACCCTTTCCCCTCGACTCCCCCCACCAGGTTCTCCACGGGCACCCGGACGTTGTCGAGTTGCACCTCGCAACTCTCGGTGCCCTTGTAGCCCAGCTTGGGCAGGTCCCGGCTCACCTCAAATCCGGGAGTGCCCTTCTCGACCAGGATGAGGCTCATGCCCCGATGCGGCGGCTGGGCGTCGGGGTTGGTCTTCACCAGCACCGGGAGAGGGTCGGCGTAGCGGGCGTTGGTGATCCACAGCTTCGACCCGCGGATCACGTAATGGTCTCCGTCCCGGACTGCCCGGGTCTTGATGCCCTGCAGGTCGGTGCCGGCGTCAGGTTCGGTGAGGGCTATTCCGGTGCGCCGTTCACCCGAAGCGAGGTCGGCAAGGAAGCGCTCCTTCTGTTCTTCGGTGCCGTGGCGGGCGATTATGAAACAGGAAAGAGAGTGGCTTCCCAGGATTCCCGCAATCCCCATCCAGCCCCGGGAGATCTCTTCGAAAACCAACGCAAGGGAAATGAAGTCCGCCCCCATCCCCCCGTACTCTTCGGGCACCGTGATGCCAAAGAGTCCCATCTGCTTCATCGACTCGACTATCTCGGTGGGGTACCGACCGGCGTGCTCCCACTCCTTCACCACCGGCCTGATCTCGTCGTCCACAAAACGACGCAGTGTCTGTCGGAATAGCTGGTGCTCGGGGCTGAGCTCGAAATCCAAGGCAATGCTCCTGTCTTAGGTCCTGTGACTCTGGTTCAACGGCGACAGAAAAGTGTAGTTC
>CAYWGY010000045.1:9700-13895 GCA_964458055.1 uncultured Acidimicrobiaceae bacterium
TTCATCCTAGGTGAGACGGATGTCACTCCCCCTGTTCCGGCTTCTTCCCGAAGGCTCCCTCACGGGACAGTGCCGCCACCCGGCCCTCCGAATACCCCAGCAGTTCGGTCATGATGGGCTCGAAATGCTCCCCTCGCCGCGGCGCCGCCCGGTAGGTCAACTCGGAAGGGTCCCCCACTCGCACCGGACTGGCGGGAGACTCGATCTCACCCCAGAGATGGTGGACCGTCTTCACCCGCAATTGGCGATGGAGGGTGTGCGGCGCTTCCAGTGCCTGGGGCATGTGCAGGATGGGAGCGGTGGGCACCCCGTTTTGCCTGAGGGTGTCCACCCACTCGGCGGCCGGTCGCCGGGCGAAGGTCTCGTCCAGGATGTCGATCAACTCCTGCTTGTGCTCTCTCCTTGCCTCGAAGCTGGCAAAGCGGGGATCGGAGGGCAACTCCGGTTTCCCGATGGCCTCGGACAACAGCACGAAGAACTTCTCCTTGGCGCATCCCGCCAGGAACCACTCCCCGTCCGAACCGCGGAATAGTTGGAAGGGGACCAGGGCGGGGTGGGCCGACCGTGAGACTCTCTCCGGCAGCCACCCCTGGTTGAGATGCCAGGTGGCCGGATAGGTGAGCAGGCTGATCGCGACATCGTAAAGGCTGATGTCGCAGTCGGCGCCCTGCCCGGTCCGGCGGGCGCCGTGCACGGCCGCCAGGAGAGCTATGGCGGCCACATATCCCCCGGAGTAGTCCACCAGGGAAAGCCCGGTCTTGGTGGGAGGGGCGTCGGGTTCGCCGGTCATGTTCATCCAACCCCCCAAACCCTGCAGCATGTAGTCGTATCCGGGCTGGCGCGTCAACTCCCCGGTCATGCCGTACCCGCTCACCGAGACGCACACGATCCTGGGGTTCAGATGCTTGAGATCATCGTAGAGGATCCGCAGCTTGGCGGGCACATCCCCCCGCAGGTTGGAGAAGACGACATCGGAGCATCGGACCAGGTCCTCGAAAACCTCCCGGCCCGACGAGGTGGACAGATCGAGGCTGAGGCTCTTTTTGTTGCGGTTGAAGGTCTCGAAGAACAGACTGTCCTCCCCCTCCTGGTATGGGGAGATGTACCTTCCCACATCGCCTCCCGTGCGGGGGTCCTCGATCTTGATAACCTCGGCGCCCAGGTCGGCCAGATGGAGGGTGGCGAATGGCCCGGCGCCGAATTGCTCGATCGCCAGAATACGAATGTCCTCCAAGGGACGCATGGGCAAGACTCCTGACAGTTGCTCGGTTCAGAATCGGGTTCGCACAATCGAACCACGAATCATCATAGGTGGGTACCCGTGGCGCCATGAAAGCCCGCCCGGCACTGATGGACACTCAACAGGACGGAGGGTTTTGCTGCAAATACCCCTTCCAACCAGACTGTTGGCGAGATGACGACGCTCCTCTTGGTCCCGGACCGCCTATGACTGGGGGCAATCCCCCCGGGCTGGCTGCCGCCCGGTTGGACCATGTGGCCGTGGCGGTTCCATCCTCTGCCGAAGCTCTAACCCGCTGGCGAGACGCCCTGGGAGCGGGGTTTGCCGGTGGTACCCGCAGGGACGGGTTCATGACCAGCCAGTGGCGTTACCGCAATGGAGGGAAGCTGGAGTTGATCGAACCCGACCCCGAGTACCCACCCGACCAGGTCTATCTCAACGGGTTCCTGGCCAGGTTCGGCGCCCGGGTCCACCACGTCACCCTGAAGATCCCCGATCTCGACACCGGTCTCGACACACTGAGGCGGGCAGGAATCGAACCCGTCGGCATCAACCGGGAGCCGCTCTTCGAGGAGGCCTACGTCCGGCCCGCGGACGGGGGAGGCCTACTTATCCAGTTGCTGACCACCGAAGTGGCGGATCACGAATGGGAGAACGACTACGGCATTGAGGTTGCGGTTCCCTCTCCGGATGGCGCTGACCTGCTCACCGTGCAACTCCGCCATCCCGACCTCGAGGCTGCCGCCTCCCTGTGGACAACTCTGGGAGCGGCCCTGGTATCGGAGGCGTCTGCGTTGACGGCCACATGGCCGGATTCGGCCCTGCAGGTCCGGATCAAGGAGGGCAGCCCTGCGGGCCCCGTCTCCCTGGTCTTCGGCAACGCTCCTTCGCTTCCCTCTCATCCCCGTATCGGACCCCTGGTGGAAAGCGCCAACTGAACCGCCGCTCTAGCCGGTGGCGATTCCCTCCCAGACCATGGCGGTGAAGGTGTCGGCGATTTCCCGAGCAGTGAGCTTTCCCTGCGGCGAGTACCACTGGTAGGCCCACGCGCACATCCCGATCACACCCAGGCTCAACACCTGGGGCACCAGATCCGCCCTGACCACTCCGGCCTGCTGGCCTCTCCGCACCACTCCCAGGAACACGTCCTCCATCTCATCGCGTTTCACCTTGATCTCGGCAAACCCCTCCTCCGACAGGAACCTACGCTCGCCGAGGAACACCGCCACGTGGGACCGGTACCGTTCCACAGCATCCACCGCCGTCCTGATCAGACCCCGAAGCTGGTCGCCCGGGTCGTCGGTGGAATCCAGGACGGACCTTACCGCCACCAACTGGTGATCGATGAACTCGTCGTGGATCACCCGTAACAACTCCTCCTTGCTGACGAAGTGGTAGTAGAAGGCGCCCTTGGTCAGGCCGGCGTCTTCGACGATCGATTGGACCGAGGTGGCCGCGAAGCCGTTGCGCTCAAAGAGCTTTCGGGCACTGGCCGCCAGCGACTCGCGGGTGGCCACAGTCGAGTACCTTCTCTTGGCTGCGGTCTCCGGCACCTCCCGCACTCTACCTGACCGAGATCGAATACCCCTTGCTCAGGGGGTCTCGGTCCCCTCTTCCCGCTCCTTGAGGGAGGTCTTCAACACCTTCCCGGTTGGATTCCGGGGCAACTCGTCCATGAATTCGACATAGCGGGGTATCTTGAAGCCGCCAAGGTGTTCCCGGCAGTGGGCGATCAGCCGGTCGGCGGTTAGTCGGGCGCCCGGGCGCAGCACCACGAACGCCTTCGGGGTCTCCACCCACTTGGGGTGGGACACGCCGATCACAGCCGCCTCGTGCACGGCCTGGTGTTGGTAAATGACCTCTTCGATCTCTGAACTGGCGATGTTCTCCCCGCCACTCCGGATCATGTCCTTCAGCCGGTCGACAATGTAGAGATAGCCGTCCTCGTCGAAGCGACCCACATCTCCGGAGTGGAACCACCCGTTGCGGTGGGCGGCCGCGGTGGCCTCGGGGTCCCGCCAGTAGCCCGGGCCGACAGTTGGTCCCCGGATGACGATCTCTCCCAACTCGCCCGCGGGAACCGGATCCCCGGATTCGTCCACCACCCGGATGTCCACCCTGGGCATGGGTCTGCCAACAGATCCGGTCTTCGACAGCATGTGTTCCTCGTCAAGGTAGGACACGCCGTTGCAGGTCTCGGTCATCCCGTAACCCTCGATCAGGCGCGCCCGGGGGAACACCTCCCTGGTCTCGTGATAGAGAGCCTCGGGGACCTGGCTGAAGATCAACCACTTCACCGAGTTCGTGTCATAGTCCTTGCGATCCTCCAGTTTTCTGATCAGGTGCACCATGGTGGCCACCATCACCATCCCGGTGATCCGCTCTCTGCTCACAACCTCCAGGATGCGCCGGGCGTCGAAGCGGCGCAGGAGGATCATGGTGCCACCCACATACCAGATTCCGAAACCCGGGATGTCCAGTCCGCCCACGTGATACAGGGGAGCGAAATTGAGGATCCGATCATCACGGGTAAGGCCCAGTTCCACCACCTGTGCGTCCATGTTGACATTGCAGTTGCCATGGGTGATCATCGCCCCCTTGGGTCGGCTGGTGGTACCCGAGGTGTACATGATCCGTTGAAGATCGTCGTCTCCCCTCTCCACGTTCTCCACCCGCGCTCCGGTATGGGACTCCGACAACTCCCGATAGGAGACCCAGCCGTCTGGAGTTTGCGATGAGAACGACAGCAATAGCCGGATCTGCGCCAGACCCTGTGCAATCGCGGATACCACCTCTGAGAACTCCTCCTCGCTTGCGACGGCCACGGCCCCGGAGTGGCCGATCAGGTACTCCAACTCCCGTTGGTGAAGACCCGTGTTCAGCGGCAGGAAGACCCCTCCGATCTTGGCCACAGCCAGGGTGGTGATCAGGTACTCGGGACGGTTGCGGGCCACC
>CAYWGY010000046.1:0-1952 GCA_964458055.1 uncultured Acidimicrobiaceae bacterium
ACTCACAACCCGGAAGGCGACCGAAACGGCGGTTCAGGGGTTAGGAGGGTTTGGGCATCCGGTAGCCCACGCGGGGGGCGGTGAAGATGTGGCGGGGGTTGCGGGCGTCGTCGCCGGGTTTTTGGCGGAGGTCCTTGATGACAGTGCGTAGGCGGTTGGGCCCTCTGTTGGTGTCGGTTCCCCAGACTGCGGAGATGAGTTGGTTGTGGGTTAGTAGGGTGCCGGCGTTGGCGGCCAGTTCTGTGAGGATCCGGTATTCGACCGGGGCAAGGTCGATGGGGTGGCCGGAGACGTGGACCAGCCGGGCAGCGTGGTCGATGGACATGTCCCCCAACTCGAAATGCTGTTGTGAAGCGGGAACATTGGACTGTGGCGCGGCTGCGGTTCCCGCACGGGGTGTGCTGCTCTGCAGGGCGGCTTTGATCCTGGCGGCGAGTTCGGTTGGGGAGAACGGCTTGATGATGTAGTCGGAGGCGCCTGCCTCGAGTGCCCGGGCCACCAGATCCTCGCGGCTGTAGGCGGACAGGAATACGACCGGGGCAGTCGCTGAGGGTCAGGATCTCAGCTGGCGCACCGTCTACTACGACGTGACTAAATACCGCACGGTCTACGACACCGAAACTTGCACCCGCGTGATCGCAGGAACCTGCTGAGCGGCATGAACCAGATGTGGTGAGGGGGCTGATGTGACGCCAGCCCCCTCACCACTCCCAACTGCTGCGGCTTAGAGTCGAAAGGGCTAGGGGCTACTGCCTAGGAGTCGTCGGGTCTCTGGGTCCTACCGTGTGATGGGACTCCCCGATTCGAGTGACATCTATAGACTAGAGAATTCGGCGAGTGACCCTGGGGCCAACTCGGCAAGGTAAACAAGGCGGACGTACGCCGGAACGGAGAGAGCGTGGTGGCCCTGAACAGTCCCGGCTGCAAGATACAGTGACGATCATCCTTGCGATAAGGACCTTGGGTTCTCTACTGAGTTGAGTTGTACGAGGCTACGGAAAGGCAGCGGTGATCCGACATGCTGATAACAAACATCCCCACCCGGGAAGGCAGAAGTGTGTTCGGCTCCGGTGTTGAACATATGGTTGGTGGCCTGATCCAAAGCCGCCGCCTACTACAGTGATGACGGCACACACCGTCGAGGCTTCCCGTTAGATGGCAACCGCGGCAGTAGTGGGTACCGGTCTGATCGGGGCGTCCATCGGGATCGGGCTCACGGGCGCGGGATGGGAGGTGCGGGGGTGGGATCCGAACCCCAGGCATCTTGCCCAGGCGGCTGCCATCGGGGCGGTTTCAAGACAGGCTGTCAGCCTTCAACAAGCGGTTGACGAGTCGGAGTTTGTGGTGCTGGCGGCTTCTCCCAGGGGAATTGTCTCAATCCTGTCGGATCTGCATACCGACGCCCTGGTCACAGATGTGGCAGGTATCAAACAGCCCATCGTGGAAGCCGCCAAGGGTCTCCCGCGGTTCGTGGGCGGGCACCCGATGGCCGGTCGGGAAGTATCCGGGCCGCTTGGTGCCAGTGGGGACCTCTTCCGGGGCGCCACCTGGGTCGTGACCACCGATGGCGCCGCTCCGGAGGACTTGGAAACTCTCTCCGACATCGTGTTGTCGCTTGACGCCAACCCGGTGAGGATGGCCGCCGCCGAACACGACCACGCGGTGGCTCTGGTCAGCCATCTCCCCAGGTTCGTGGCTGCCACACTGGTGGACCAGTTGAGGATGGCCGGTCCGTCTGCAGAGACCCTGGTGGCGGGAGGTTTCCGTGATCTGACGAGGATCGCACTGTCCGGTGCGGAGTGGTGGCCGGATCTGTTGGTAGCCAACCGTGACGCTCTGATTGCCGTACTCCGAAGAGTCTTGAACGGGTTGGAAGAGTGCGCAACCAACCTGGGAGGCGCGGAGGTGGAGAGGGTGGCAGCCCTTCTCGACTTGGCGAGGGAGACTCGGGA
>CAYWGY010000046.1:1992-8636 GCA_964458055.1 uncultured Acidimicrobiaceae bacterium
GCCCTGTCCAAGAGTGGAGTTGACATTCGAGATCTGCAACTCAGGCACGCCACCCTCGGTGGAGGGGGAGTGCTCACCCTTGTAGTCCGTCCTGAGGAGGCGCCCTCTCTTCGAAGGGCCCTTCTACTGGAAGGTTTCGGGCTCTTGGAGGTTGAGTCCCGAAGACCCGAACTGCTTGATCTCGAGTCTCTCGAGGAGTCCCGGACCTGAAGCATGGGAATGTGAGTCGCCGGTTCCTGGTCACGGTGTTGGCCATTACGATGGGTTTCGCCTTCTTCGGCAACACCGTATTTGGGGTTCTCGCCTCTGAAATCATCTCCTCCATGGGAATAGACCGATGGCAGGTCGGAATGCTGGCAACCGCCGCCACTGTGGGTGGAGCGCTGTTTTCACCCCGGTTGGGCAAGTGGGCGGACACGGCCGGCGGTCGGCGCTCGACCGTGACAACATTGATCCTGGCCGGGGTCGCCCTGCTCTCTGTGGGAGTCGCACATGAGTTTTCCCTTCTGGTGGGCGCCGCGGTGCTAACCGGGATAGCACTGGCGATCTCCAATCCCGCCACCAACAAGCTGATCTCCACCGAATTCGAGCCGGGTCGCCAAGGACTGGTTGTGGGAGTCAAGCAGGCGGGGGCTCAAATTGGCATCTTCTTTGGAGGGTGGCTGCTCCCGGTCTTCGCCGACTGGTGGGGATGGCGCTGGGCTGTAATAGCCTTTGCAGTCATTCCGGTGACCACGGGCATTGCCTATATGAGAAAAGGCTCCCCAAATGCCGGGGTCGACCCGAGGGACCAGGATGAGGCCATAACGAAGGAAACTGTCGAGGTGTCCCTGGGTCAGGTCTCCTCGTCTGTTCGCCTACTAATTCGCCGGTTCACTGTCTATGCCTTCCTGGTCGGCGTGGGTACCGCCGCGGCAATCTACTATCTCCCTCTTTACGCCGAGGAAGAGTTGGGGATGAATTCCGAGCAAGCGGGATTGGCCCTTGCGTTCAGCGGCCTGTTGGGCATCGTAGGCCGGATCGGATGGGCGAGGTTGGCCGAGAGTCGGCTCGGAACGATGCGCAGTTCCAGGATCATCGCCGCGCTGGCGGTGGTCACCAGTCTCCTCCTGGCGTTTGGGAGCCTGTTGGGAGATTGGTCGATCTGGCTGGCCGCCGGATTGGTCGGCATCAGCGTTTCCGCGTGGCATTCGGTCGGAATGCTCGCCGTGATACAGATCGTCCCCTCAAGCCTGGCCGGCCGGGGATCGGGACTGGTCTATTTCGGTTTCCTGACCGGTCTCGGTGGCGGTGCTCCGCTGTTTGGCTGGTCGGTGGATCTGCTGGGTGACTACACGCCGGGTTGGCTGGCAATCGCCGTGCTCTTCGCCTTCGGCTATTGGATCATGAAGGGGAAGGTTGCGGAAAGCCCCCCTTCTTCACGGATCACCGAGCCTCCCTCCCAGGAATAGTTGTCGATCACGAGATATTCTCCCGGCGCTGGCCGGCGACCGGTTCGAATGCCACCTTCCTCCATCCGGGGTGGAATCCTCACCACTGTCCCGGCAATGACCGAAGCCAGTGCAAAATGTGCCCTCCGGCTTGCGCCCCCTCCCGAAGAACATCAGTCTCTGTCCGGCACCGCCCAGGACAGCGAAGGGACGTGTTGAAGCGCTCTGGGCCTCGGCAACGGCATGTTCTGAACCGGTACGTCGATAACTACCGGCTTGGGATGCTCCAATGCGAGGGGTATCAATGTGCTCAGATCTGTTGGTTCCTCGGCTCTCATGCCGACTGCTCCGAACGATCGAGCGAACTCGACAAAATCCGGATTGTGCAGATCGGTTTCGTGGGTACCTCCGAAGAGTTCGTCGAGGTCACGGGCCACATTTCCATAGGAGTCGTTCCTGAAGACAACCGTTGTGACGTTTATCCCGTACTTGACTGCGGTGGATAGCTCAGAGGAATTGAACATAAAGCCGCCGTCGCCGACGATGCACAAGACGGGCCGGTCAGGCTGTGCCACCTTAACGCCCAAGGCGGTGGGGAACGAGTACCCAAGATTGAACGAGTACCCCGAATCTATGTAGGTCTTGGGGTGATTCACCTGGAAGTGCGTCCGGGCGTAGAAGCCGAACTGCGACACGCCCCAAACTATGAAAGCATCGTCGGGGATGCTGTCCTGGAGGACTGTCAGAATCGGGTACTGGGGTTCTTGGTCCTGGATGTCGTAGTAGGCGATTAACCTCCTTGCTGCGGTGACCGCTTCCGCAGGTGAAGGCCGGTCTCCTGCTCCGACTTGGCGAAGCAGAGGAAGAAGTGCTTCTATGGTCGCACGGGCGTCGCCGTGCAGGGGTATCGTGTTTGACTGCACTCTCATCAACTCGTTCTCCTCGACATTGACATTGATGAGCGTCGCCGATTCGCCGGCCGGGTTTCCCATGGAGAAACGAGTGCCGATACCGATTACAACATCGGCCGATTGCATCACTTCGTAGAGTTGATTCATCTCATGTCTCTCTCCCCTGGGGCTGACGCAGGAACCGTAAGACAGAGGATGGGCCTCCGGTATGGTCCCCTTTCCTCCGCCGGAGGTGATGACCGGGATATTGGTTGCTTCGGCCAACTTGACGAGAGCTTCCTCTGCATTGGATCGCGCCACGCCACCTCCGGCGTAGATCAGAGGGAGGCGGGATTGAGCTATGACGGAAGCGGCGTTTCGGAGGTCTTCCAAGCTTGGTAACACGGGCGACACTGACGCAGGTTGTCGCAGAACGATCTGTTCTCGTTCCACGCCGACATCAGGCGGAACTTCTATCGCCACGGGACGGGGACACCCGGTTCGCATTTGATGGAAGGCCTCGTGTACGGCACCCGGGACGTCCCGAGCGGCATCCACCTTTGTTCGCCACTTTGTAACCGGCCGCACAACCGAGATCTGATCGGAGATCTCGTGCACGGCCCCGCGGTTCTTACCGATCTGGTCCCGAGGAACTTGACCGACGACAAGCAGCACAGGCGAGCACCGAGCAAAGGCTGTCGCCAGCCCGGCGCCGGCATTGTAAAGGCCCACGCCCGGCACCACCAGCGCCACCCCCGGTCTGCCCGATGCCCGCGCATAGCCATCGGCCATGTAGGTGGTGGCCTGCTCGTGCCTGGGCACGATCGTGCGAATAGCGGACTCATCACGCAGCGCCGCCACTATCCCGTACAACTGAATGCCGGGTAATCCGAAAACCACCTCCACGCCCTCCCTGCGCAGTGACTCGACGAGAGCTTCCCCTCCGCTCATTCTCAACAACGCAAGAACCTCAAAAGGCGTTGTAGTCTTCGCACCACATCACTCATAATACATCGGGGCTACGGCGGCTCCCGATGCAAACCGGCGAATCGACTGGCAGGGAATGTCTCTCGTATTCCCGACCCGGGTATCAGGAACCGGGGAGCAGAGTCGTTCGTTGTTCCCCAGAACCAGCGACACATAGCCCTTGACCTGGGAATTAGACGGTTCCTGCAACCTCAGTGACCAGATGAACCGGCGTGGGCCCGGCAGGACTCGAACCTGCAACCAACGGATTATGAGTCCGCTGCTCTGACCTCTTGAGCTACGGGCCCGTGGGGTCATACTTTACCTAAGGCCGGCATGAGGGTGGTTGGTGTTAGCATCTAGGCGGACCGGGCTGTGGCGCAGCATGGCAGCGCGCTTGACTGGGGGTCAAGAGGTCGCCGGTTCAAATCCGGCCAGCCCGACCCCGTCTCCATCTGGCACGGGTTCCCCTCGTTGATGTCCGGACCGGTTGACGTTCAGTGGCCCACATCGATCGGTGTGTCCGGGAGGCATCCTTCCAGAAGTGGGGCCAGGTGCTCTCCAATGCCCTGCGGTGCGAAAACGGACTGTGGAGCAACTCGGATCTCGGAGATACTCCACCAGCGATGTTCCAGGACGTTTTCGGTCTCCAGATCGACGCTAACGGCGGGTGAGACGGAGAAACGAGGGGTGCGCACAAGGTAGAACCTCTCTCTGGCCTCATACCACAGGTTGCCCCACTGCCAGACGACCCGTCTTCTCCATACCCACGGACCGAGTTCAATCCCGGTCAGGCCCGTTTCCTCCCAGAGTTCTCGCAAGGCGGCCGCCTCATGGGTCTCGGTGGGCTTCAACCCGCCGCCCGGGGTCAGCCAGACCGAGTCTTGCTTCCGGTGCGGGAGTTGGGTCCGGAGAAGCAGCAACCGGTCGGTCTCATCGATCACCAACGCCCGGGCAGTCCGCCGGATCGGCGGGTTCCTGCGTGAGTCTGTCAAGTCCTTCTTTCCTGGATCATGTCATCTCATTGTTTGTCTTCCCGGTGTCCCGTTGGCCGACAGAGGACAGGCTAACCGAGGATTCGGGAAAGGAGCCAGGTGACCCCCTGGGCCAGGCGCCAGAGTAGGTACACCGCCGTCAAACCCACCGCCACCTTGAATCCGATCGGGTAGGGCTCGGTCTGTTCGGGAATGCCGTCCGCCTCGGGAAGGTAAGACTCCTGGCCGCTCATCCTGAAGCCTTGCCCCTGCGGCGGGTCACGAATCTGACCGGCGTTCCCACCAGGTCGTAGTTCTCGCGGAGTTTTCTCTCGATGTAACGGATGTATTCGGGCGCCAGCTTGCCTCCGACCGTGAACAGCACCACGGTGGGAGGCCCCACTCCTGCCTGCACGGCGTACATGATCCGGCAGCGCCGTCCCCTTCGAGGGGGAGGTGGCTGTGCATCGGTCCAGGCGGCCACCAAGCGGTTCAGTTCTCCGGTGGCCACCCGGCGGCGAGAGTTCTCGAACACCATCTCCACCGCCTTACCGAGCCTGCCGAGCCGCGCCCCCGTGAGAGCCGAGATGCGCAGCACCGGCGCCCAGGAGACAAAGCCGAGGCGATCAGGTACCGAGATCTCGGTCCATTCCCGCTGATCGGGATCTATGGCGTCCCACTTGTTGAGGAGGATCACCAATGCGGTGCCTGCCTCCACCGCCGCAGCCGCGATCTTCTGGTCCTGGTAGGTGACGCCCTCCAGTGAGTCGACCACCAACAGGGCGGCGTCGGCCCGCGACAGGGCGTCTTTGGCGCGGAGCACAGAGTAGTAGTCGGCGTCCTCGCTTTTCCTGGGCCGTCTCCGGATACCGGCGGTGTCGACCAAGCGGTAGGTGACATCGTCGATTTCCACGTCGACGTCGACCGGGTCCCGGGTTGTGCCGGGGAGGTTGGAGACGATGACCCTCTGGTTTCCACATAGCCGGTTGAGGAGGGTGGATTTGCCGGTGTTGGGCCGTCCCACAATGGCTATCCGGGGAGGTTCGTCGACCGGTCCCGCTCTGTTCTCGGGAAGGGCCTCCACCACCTGGTCCAGGAGGTCGCCCACTCCCCTGCCGTGGATGGCGCTCACGGGGTGGGGTTCTCCCAGTCCAAGCGTCCAGTAGTCCGAGACGGTCATCTCCCGTCCGGGATTGTCGATCTTGTTGGCCGCCATCACCACAGGGATTCCGCTCTTCTTCACCACCTTGGCCATGCCCTGGTCGTCGTCGCCCAGCGCAGCCGTGCCGTCCACCACGAACAGCACGGCGTCTGCACCGTTCACGGCTGCCTCGGCCTGCAGACGGACCTGCTCTGAGAAGGGCGAGGAGGGGTCCGTCTCCCAGCCTCCGGTGTCCACCAGAAGGAAGTGCCGCTCCGCCCACAGGGCCGGGAAGGTCCGGCGGTCCCGTGTGACTCCGGGCTGTGACTCGACGACGGCTTCGCGCCGGCCGATGATCCGGTTGACGAGAGTGGACTTTCCCACATTGGGCCGGCCCACCACCGCCACCACCGATAGACGCTCTCCAGACATAAACGAGAGGTTACGGGTTCTGCGCCGTCCTGGGAAGACCGTCGAAGGCTTGGTCGGATCCTGGCCGGTGAACAAGGAGGCCGCGCAGGCGCCGGCCCCTACGGGAGGCGCGTTGTGTCGGGTGGCCTTCGGGAGCCGGTCTATCATCGGCATGCATGGTTGAACGTGTGGTATTGGCCGAGCCCCGGGGGTTCTGCGCCGGAGTCGAGATGGCCATCAAGGCCCTCATATGGATGGTGCGGGTTTTCGAGCCACCTATCTACTGCTACCACCAGATCGTCCACAACCAGTGGGTCGTGGAGACCTTCGAGAGAGCGGGAGTGGTGTTCATAGACGATGTCACCGAAGCGCCGGAGGGCGCGCCGGTGATGCTGTCGGCTCACGGGTCGGCGCCGGAGGTGGTGGACTCCGCCTATGACCGGGCGGCAATCGTCATCGACTCGGTGTGTCCCCTGGTCACCAAGGTCCATCACGAGGTCAAGAGGATGGCGAATAACGGGTACGAAATCATCTATATCGGGCACCACGGCCATGACGAGGCGGTGGGAACCGTGGCGGTCGCTCCCGACGCGATCACACTGGTGACTCCCGAGGCGGGTCTCGGCGAGTTCGAAGCCGACGATCCCGACAGGGTGGCGCTACTGGCCCAGACGACCCTGGGAATGCATGAGTGGCGCGCCGTTCACGACGAAGCTTCCGGGAGGTTTTCCGATTTGTGGACCGCGCGGCGGTCGGATCTCTGCTACGCCACGACCAACCGCCAGGCTGTGGTGCAGCAGATGGCGGAGTACTGTGACCTCATCCTGGTGGT
>CAYWGY010000046.1:8674-13784 GCA_964458055.1 uncultured Acidimicrobiaceae bacterium
AGGCGTCGCGGCTTACCGGTTGTTTGCGGGGCGGGAAATCTCTCGGGATTGGCTGGTGGGGGTGGAGTGGGTGGGTGTGACCGCAGGCGCCTCCGCTCCCGAGCATTTCGTGCAGGAGGTCGTCGACAAGCTGGCGCCGAGCCAGGGCTTCGAGTTGGCCCACGTAACCGATGAGGAGGAGTACTTTCCGCTCCCCCGACAGTTGCGGGGGTTCATCGTGGTGCTGGGCCAGCTGGTCGAGGCCGGTCTCACCCTTCCCTCCTCCGACTGGGGGAAGTGGAGACAGAACGACCGCTCCTGGTCGGCCACGGCCGCCCTTACCCGCATCGGCAGCTGACCGCTCCCGGGCCGGACCCGACTGTTCAAGGTCTCTCTTTCGGCACCGAAATCCCAGGTGCGCTCATCTCATCGGCTGGAATTGGGTTTGATAGAGGGTGGCGTACAGGCCGCCGAGATCCAGCAGTTAGTCATGGGTTCCCTGTTCCACCAGTCTGCCCCGGTCGATCACCAGGATCAGGTCGGCTGCTTTGACCGTGGACAGGCGATGAGCGATGACCAGGGAGGTCCTTTTCTCCATCAGCCGTTCCAAGGCATCCTGGATAAGTGCCTCGGATCTGGTGTCGAGATGGGAAGTGGCCTCGTCGAGGACCAGGATGGCGGGGTTTTTGAGGATCACCCGGGCTATAGCCACCCGCTGCTTCTCTCCACCTGACAGGCGGTATCCCCGCTCTCCCACCACAGTTCCCAGCCCCTCCGGTAGGGTGGAGATGAGCTCGGTGAGGTTGGCGGTCTCACAGGCTTGCCACATTTGCTGGTCGGTGGCCTCGGGAGCGGCATACCGGAGGTTGGCGGCGATGGTGTCGTGCAACAGGTAGGTCTCCTGGGTCACCTCTCCCACCGCCGAGGAGAGCGTGGAGAAGGTCAGGTCGCGGACGTCGGCGCCGTCGATGGTCACCTTTCCCCGGTTGACGTCGTACAGCCGGGGAACGAGGTAGGACATGGTGGTTTTCCCCGCTCCCGAGGGTCCCACCACCGCCACCAGCGAGCCGGCCTGAACCCGGAAGGAGAGGTCTTCCAGCGCCCACTCTCGCGTGGAGACCTGTTGGGCAGCGTTCCGGTCGGCGCCGAATGATCCTGGATTCCAGAACTCGAAGCGGTTGGTGGTCTCCAATCCGGAGGGGCTCTCCGAGGGATAGCGGAACCAGACGTCCTCGAATGTCACCTCTCCCTTCACGTCGGTGAGTTCCCGGGCATCGGGCGCCTCGGGCAGGTCGATGGGAATGTCGAGCACCTGGAAGACCCTCTCGAAGGAGACCAGGGAAGTGGCGAATTCGACCCGGGTGTTGGAGAGAGCGGTGAGGGGTGCGTACAACTGGGCCAGGAGGGTGGAGAACATCACGACCGTGCCGAGGGAGATATGACCCTCGATGACCATCCATCCGCCCACCCAGAAGACCGCCGCCGTTCCCAGGGCGCTCACCGCTCCCATGGCGCCCATGAATCCTCTTCCTATGAGGGCGCTGCGCACTCCCAGGTCCCTCACCTCGGCCGCCTCCCTGGAGAAGCGCCCCAGTTCCCGTCGCCCCCGGTCGAAGAGTTTCACCAGGAGGGCTCCTGAGACGTTGAAGGTCTCCTGAAGGATTGACGACATGTTGGCGTTGTGCTTCATCTGGCTTTCGGTTACCGCCCTGAGGGTCCTGGCCACCCGGCGAGCCGGGGCGATGAAGAGCGGCAGGGCGGCCACCGCCAGAAGGGTGAGCCTCCAGTCGGCGCCGACGAGGACAACCAGGATGGCCGTGACCGACACCGCGTTCGAGAGGATGGTGACGAATGTCCCGGTGATGGCCTGCTGAGCGCCCACAACGTCCGACTGGATGCGCGAGATCAACTCTCCGGTGCGGGTGTTGGTGAAAAAGCCAAGAGACATGCGCTGCAGATGGGCGAATAGTTGGCGCCGCAGGTCGAAGATGATCCCCTCCCCGGCCTTCGAGGACCACCATCGTTGGATGATTCCCACCGCGGCGTTGACAAGCGGCACGGCCACCATCCCGATGCCGAGCCAGGTGAGAGCCCTCAGGTCACCCCGGGGAAGGGCCTCGTCGATGAGCATACGGATCAGGATGGGCGGCACCACCGAAAGTCCCGAGATCACAAGGACGGTGACCAGCACGCCGACCAGTTGCGCCGCATAGGGGCGGCCGTATTCGGCCACCCTTCGCAGGAGGGTCCGGTCGATTGGCGGAGGGGACTCTCCAAGACCGCGCATATAGCCGTACCAGGCATGCCACATGACAACCCAGATTAACCGGGGTCTTCATCTATGGGTGAACCCTTGGCGAGCGCCCGGGGCTTTCCGGAGACACCACCTCTCCCGCTTGTAGGCGGGATCTGACGCTCAGACCGGATGAATGCTCCCGCCATCGGCGGCCGTGTCGTCTAACTTCTAGCGGGATGAGTCCTGCCAATCCCGGTGGCCGACGTCCCATCGCCCTGGTCCGCGCGTCCCATGCCGACGATCCGGCGCTGGACACCGCTCTCTCACATGCCTTCCTCGACGGGGTGGCGGAGGGACGGTTGGGCGAGACCCTCCGGCTGTACGTCCCGGGGCGGGTGGTGGCCTTTGGCCGCCAGGACATCGTGAACGCCGGTTACCGCGAGGCGGTGGCGGCCTGCCGAGCGGTGGGTTACGAGGCCGTCGAGCGACTGGCGGGAGGACGGGCCGCTGTCTTCCACGAGGGCACGCTGGCATTCTCGTGGGCCGTTCCCACGCAGGATCTCTTCGAGGGCATCGCCGCCCGTTTCCGGGAGATTGACCAAGTGGTGGTGGGAGCGCTGCGCTCTCTGGGTTTCGACGCCCGGGTGGGAGAGGTGGAGGGTGAGTACTGTCCGGGGCGCTACAGCGTGAACCTGGGGGGCCGCTGGAAGGTAATGGGAGTGGGACAGCGCCTGCGAAGGGGGGTCGCTCACGTGGGAGGGGTGGTGGCGGTCTCGGGGCGGGGAGAGATCAACCGTGCGCTTACCCCGGTGTACGAAGCGCTCGGGTTCGGGTGGCGGCCGGAGGCAACCGGGTCGCTGCGGGCCGTACAACCCGGGATCGGCATGGAGGAGGTGTTGGATTCCCTGGTCGCGGAGGTGTCTTCTCTGGGCGAGGTGACCGAGGCCGATCCTGATGCAGAAACCCTGAAACGGGCCGCCGCATTGGCGCCGGGACACATCCCGGGGTAGTTCTCGCTCCTCTTCCCGGTAGCCTCCCCCAGATGAGCATGCGGATCGCAGTGATCAACGGGCCCAATCTCAACCTGTTGGGCACCCGAGAACCCGGGGTGTACGGTGCCACCACCCTGGCACAACTGGTCCGGTTGCTCACCGCCTGGGGGCGGCCGGTGGGCGCTGAGGTCTCTCACTTCCAATCCAACTCCGAGGGGGCCATCGTGGACCGCCTGCACTCTCTGCGGGGAGAGGCCGACGGCGTGGTGGTGAACCCCGGTGCCCTGACGCACTACTCCTACGCGCTCTCCGACGCCCTTAGGGCGTTGGACGTACCCACGGTGGAGGTGCACATCTCGAACGTCATGGAACGGGAGGCATGGCGCCGACGCTCGGTGGTATCGCCGGCGTGCGTGCGCACCATCTTTGGCAGGGGCGTGGAGGGATACCTGTGGGCCATCCGCCATCTCCACTACCGGCGGCTCGGTGACCCCCGGGTGATCGTCACCGGAGGCGGCGAAGAGGGAGACCTGCGGCTTCCTGAAGGCCGGGGGCCCCATCCGGTTGTGGTGATCCTGCACGGGGGAGGGTGGATGGGCCAGTGGCGGAGAGATCAGACAGACCACGTGGCGGTCGACCTGGCGTCCCGGGGGTATGCCACCTACAACTTCGAGTACCTTCCACCGCACCAGGGCGGGCGCTTTCCGGGGCCGCTTGAAACTGTCGACCGGGCGCTGGAGACGCTGCGATCGATCAACGATCTCGACTGTGAGCGGGTGGCTTTGGTGGGCCATTCGGCCGGAGGGACCCTGGCCCTGGGCGCGGCTCTTCGGTGGCGGCGTTCGGGGTTTGTCGCCTCCCTGGCGGCTTCGCTGGCAGGGGTGACCACCTTCAGGCCTGAGAGCGACTTGGACCGAGCCTACCTCCAGGGACAGGACATGGCGGGGGCCTCTCCCCGGAACCTGGTGCCCCTGGGGGTGCGGACCCTCCTTGTCCACGCCCGCGACGACAGGATCGTCGATCCCGAACACTCGCTGGGCTTTTCCCGGGACGCTGCGGCGGCCGGTGACCGCGTCGAGGCGGCGCTCCTGGAGGGAGGCGGTCACATGGGCTTTCTGGACCGGGGAAACCGTGCGTGGATCCAGGCCCGGGAAAGGATCATCTCGGCCTTCCCGCCATGAACACCCAACAGGAGCACCGCTCCTTCGATCAACCCGAGCGAGACTGGCTGCATCAGCTCCGGCGGCGGCGGGCGGTGTGGCTCGGCATCTCCTTTTTTGTGCTGGTGGTGACCGTTGTCGGGTTGTCGCAGTTCTTCTCGGTTCCCGACCCCGAAGCCGAGGGTCCTCCGGGGACCGGGGCGATATTCGTTTTGCACGGGAGGAACGCCGGCGGCGCGGCGGCGCAGGTGCTGGTCTCGGCGCTCACCAGGGAGGGGGGACTGCTCCCGAGCGAGGCTACCCGGTTCTCCGACGAACTGGAAGACGATGAGGAGGTTTCGGGAGGTCCTGTGGAAAACGCGGAGACCGGTCCCGGCGACGCGCCTTTCCTGCGCCGAAAGACGCTCACATCCTCCCAGGTCACCGAGTTGGCTTCACGGTATTTCCTGGAGGGTGACGTTCTGCGGGCATTGCGGTTGGCATGGTGTCTCTCCCGCTTCGATCCCGGGGCCATCGATTCCGTAAGCGGAAGGGTGGGCCTGTATCAGCACGATCTGACCTTCTGGCAGGACCATGCGCAACTCGCCGGGTTCCGGGGATACGACCCCTTCGACCCGGAGGCCAGCACCGCGGTGGCCGCCTATCTGGTGTACGAGGGCGAGGGCTGGCAGACCTGGAACTGCCCCACCTAGGAGTGTTGGGATGAAGCGCTTGAGGTTCCCGCGGTCCTCGGGGCGGCGCAC
>CAYWGY010000047.1:0-13573 GCA_964458055.1 uncultured Acidimicrobiaceae bacterium
CGTTGTCCTGTTGGTAGTGGGACGCCTGACCGATCTGGAGCACATATTGCGGATGGGCGTGGTGGAACTGCGGCCCACCACCACTCGCCAGATCCCCCGGGTCAGAGGGTTCACCGCCATCAGAGCCGAAATCCCCGAGAGTTCAGGGTTGGTCGGCAAGAGCCTCAAGGAAGTCGACTTCCGCCGCCACTACCACGTGGTCATCGTCGCCATCGAGAGAGGCGGTGAGTCCATCCGGGGCGAGCTGGGATCGGAGGTCCTGCAGGTGGGAGACCGGGTGATCGGCCTGGGTACCCGGAGGGAACTTCGCAGATTGCAGGCCGATCGTGACTTCCGGGTGCGGAACCTGGGATTGGCGGCCCTGAAGTCCGTGGAGGACCACCTCTCGGTGATAAGGGTCCCCCCCGGGTCGTCTCTGGTCGGATCCACGATCGGGGACTCCCGAATCGGTGAACTCGTCGGAGTGACCATCGGCGCCATTGTCCAGGGGAACGTCACCCGCATGGTCGCCTCTCCCGACGACGTCATCGAGGAGGGGGACGGTCTCCTGGTGGCCTGCGACACCGAGCGCCTCAAGCACCTGGTCCGGTTGGGTGAGGTGGTGGTTGACTCGCAGGTCGACGCCACGAACCTGGAGTCCGAGGACTTCGGGATCGTCGAGGTGGCGCTCTCGCCCCGTTCCGCGGCGGTGCGCAAGACGGTGCAGGACCTGGAATTCCGCAACCGCTACGGCCTGCAGCTGCTGGCCGTCTGGCGGGACGGACGCTCGATCTGCACCGGCTTGGCCGACCTGCGCTTCCGGCTGGGAGACGCCCTGTTGGTACGGGGGCCGTGGGAGCGGATACGCCTGCTCGGCTCCAATCCCGACTTCGTGGTGCTGTCCTCCGAGGGCCTCCGGCCGCGGAGGCACAACAAGGCGCCTCTCGCCCTGGGTGCGCTGTTGCTGATGGTCGGATTGGTGGTGCTGGGGATACAGCCGATCCACGTTGCCGCCTTCATCTCGGCCAGCCTGGTGCTGCTATTTCGCACCGTCACCATGGAGGAGGCGTACCGGGCCATCGAGTGGAGGACGATCTTTCTGGTGGCCGCGGTGCTTCCGGTGGGTTTCGCAATGGAGAGGACCGGCGCGGCCGAACTGATAGTGGACCAGGTCATAGATCTCCTCGGGCCCCTGGGAAACTACGCCATCCTCATAGCTCTGGTGCTTCTCGCCAGCATCCTCAGCCAGGCTCTCGACGGCGCTCCCTCCGTGGTCCTGCTGGCGCCGGTAGCCCTGGAGACGGCAGCCCAACTGGGCATGAACCCGTATGCCGCCATGATGGGAGTGAGCCTGGCCGCATCCGCCGCGTTCATGACCCCCTTCAGTCACAAGGCCAATCTCCTGGTGATGGGAGCCGGCGGCTACCGGGCCGTGGACTATGCCCGTGTGGGCACACCCCTCACCATTGTGGTGCTCGCCATCGTGGTGGGGCTGGTCCCCGTGATCTTTCCTCTCTGAGCAGGTGCCTGCCCTTCTGCCTCGGCGCCGGCGGTCCGACCCTCTCCGGGCAACACGGGGAGCTGTCCCGGCAGCCGGCCACGATGCGTTCGGTTTGTGAGTAACCGGGTCACCCCCCGGCTGGTCCCGGCGAACCGGGGGCATCGGGGGGTGCTGGTGTGGAGGTGGGAGAGCCCGGTTTCGGCCCTGTCGTCGGCGCCGGTTAACGGAGGACTGACGTTGGCGGACTGGGTGCTCAACATCGGGGTCCCGTCGGGGTACGCCCGCACGGACCTGTGCGAACACTCCCGGGAGGTGGCGGCCGAACTCGCCCTTCCGGGAGAAGGCCCGGCGATGTTCACCGCAGTTGATCTGAGGCGCTGGCGACGCTGGGACTTCGAAGGTGTCGGGGTCGACGCCACCGTGGGTATCAGCCACCCGACCTGGGCCGCCGCCTCGCCCCTGACGGAGCCGGCGCCCGGGCCGGGCACGATCAACCTGGTGGTGCAGGTCCCGGTCGGCCTCGCTCAGGCGGCGGCTGTGAACGCGGTGATGACGGCCACGGAGGCCAAGGCCCAGGCACTGGCTGCCCTGGGAGTGCCGGGAACGGGGACTCCCACCGATGCCATCACCGTCGTGTGGCCCCCGGGGGCTGTGGAGGAGCGATTCGCCGGGCCGAGGTCGCGTTGGGGATCGAGGATCGCCCACGCCGTCCACGGGGCTGTGTCCGCCGGGGCCCGATGGCGTTGGTGATCTCCCGGCCGCCGCACGGACGGCGGCATGTCCGGCCGGTGAGAGACCGTTTCCCATCGGTGGGCGTTCACCGGGACCGGCGGGCGCCGGCTGGTGTATCTTCATTGCATATGACTCGGCCTGAGAGCGGCTATCGATGCGGTCGGGGCATGCTCACCGGTCCCGCGGGGCTGTCGTCGGGATGCCCTGTCACTGCGACCGCGTCCTGCGGTGAGACGACGGGCTGGTGGTGAGATGACCGTCGAAGCCGCGGTGGCCGGGCACGAGCCTCCGCGAGGGGGCGGGTCGACAGGACCCGGCCTGCTGGACATCGAGAACCTGGCGGTGCGATTCGAGTTGCCCGCCGAGACGGTCCGTGCAGTCAGCGGTGTGAGCCTGTCCGTGGCTGCGAGCGAGACCTTCGCGCTGGTGGGTGAGTCCGGATCCGGAAAGAGCGTCTCGATGCTGGCCGTCATGGGCCTGCTTCCCTCGCCTCCGGCGGTCGTGTCCGGGTCCATCCGGCTGGAGGACCGGGAGGTCCTGGGGTTGTCCGGACGCAAGATGAAACGGTTCCGGGGACGGGATGTGGCGATGGTCTTCCAGGAGCCCATGTCGTCGTTGAACCCGGTTCACCGGGTTGGTCGCCAGATCGGCGAGAGCCTCCGGATACACCGGGGTGTCTCCCGGGCAGAGGCGCGCCGCCAGGCCATCCGCCTACTGGACCGGGTTGGGATACCGTCGGCTCGGACCAGGGTCGACGACTACCCCCACGAGTTCTCGGGCGGCATGCGCCAGCGCGCCATGATCGCCATGGCCCTGGCCTGCGAGCCGAAACTGCTCATCGCCGACGAGCCGACCACCGCCCTCGATGTCACCGTGCAGGCCCAGATCGTGGAACTGGTCCGCGAACTGCAGGCCGAGTACCGCCTGGCGGTGGTGTGGATCACCCACGACCTCGGGGTGGTTGCCGAGATAGCCGACAGGGTGGCGGTCATGTACGCGGGCCGGATCCTCGAGACCGGGCGGGCATCCGACCTCTACCGGGCGACCCGCCATCCCTACACGTCGGGACTGCTCCGTTCCATACCCCGGCTGGACCGTCCGGTCACCACCCGCCTGGCCGAGATACCGGGGGCGCCCTTCCGGGTTGTCAGCGAGTTGGCGGCGTGCCCCTTCGACGACCGGTGTCCGCTGGCCGGGCACGGGTGCCAGGACGCTCTCCCGGAGTTGCAGGCGATCGGGCCCGCCGGGCACCGGTCGGCCTGCATTCACCATCACGAGATGGGACCGGCCTCCGCTCTCTGGCCGGAAGGAGAGGTGGCCGGCGACCGTCCAACCACCGACCAGGAAAGCGATCCGGTGGTCTCGGTCCGGGATCTGGAGGTGTATTTCCCGGTGGCCCGCGGCCTCAGCAGGTTGCGCAAGGGGGCAATCCGGGCGGTGGACGGCGTCTCGCTCGACATGTTCCGGGGAAAGACGCTGGGCGTCGTCGGAGAGAGCGGATGCGGAAAGACGACCCTGGGCCGGTCCCTGGTTGCCCTCGTCAGGCCCACCGGAGGAACGATCGAGATCAACGGGGAGCCCATCAATCCCCGGAGCGGCAGGCACCGGCGGGTGGTGCAGATGATCTTCCAGGACCCCTTCTCGGCCATGAATCCGGGCATGCGGGTGATGGATGTCATCGCCGAGCCGCTCCGGATTCACCGACTGGCGGACTCCGCCACCGCCCGGGACCGGGTGGCCGAACTCTTGACCCAGGTGGGTCTGCCCGCCGACTCCGGCACGCGCTATCCGCACGAGTTCAGTGGCGGACAGAGGCAGCGGATCGCCGTGGCCCGCGCCCTGGCGGCCGAGCCCGAGGTGGTGGTGTGCGACGAACCCGTGTCGTCGCTCGATGTCTCGGTGCAGGCCCAGGTGGTGAATCTGCTGGCCGATCTGCAGGCCAGGACCGGCATGGCCATGGTCTTCATAGCCCACGACCTGGCGGTGGTGCGCCACGTCTCCCACGAAGTGGCAGTGATGTATCTTGGCGAGATCGTCGAGAGGGCGCCTCGCGATCAGCTGTACGAGGCTCCCCTTCACCCCTACACCAAGGCCCTCTTGGAGGCGGTGCCGGTGCCCGAGCCCGCCAACGGGACACCCCGGGGGACCAGGCTGGCCGGAGATGTTCCCAGCCCGGCGGATCCTCCGCCCGGCTGCCGTTTCCACACGCGTTGCCCGGTGGCTGTCGAAGGGCTGTGCGCGACCGTCAAGCCGCTTCTGGAGGAGGTGTCTCCCGGGCGCTGGGTCTCGTGTCACCTCGTGAACACTCCCCCGAACTGTTCTTGACGCCGCAGTCGCCGGCGGGCTCACAGAGGACAATCCGAGACGCCTTCGCAACTCGGTGCCCTATGGGGAGGCACCGCCTGGACTGTTGCCAGGCCCGGCGTCGAATTACCGGCCCCCACCACCGGTGCCGTGGTTTTGGTCCACTAGGCTCGACATGAGCCAGGGGGCGGGACCCCCCCGGCGTTGGCATTTCTCCGCGACCTGCGGGCGGAGAAGAGAAAGGGGAAATACAAATGCAACGTGTAACGAGATTCAAGGGGACTCTCCTCCTTGTCGTGCTGGCGCTGGTGATCGCCGCCTGCGGAGATGACTCCGAGGCCGAACCCGCCGCCACCACGGCGCCGGCGACGACCGAAGCGCCCTCGCCTGCTACCACGGAGGCGGCCACCGAGCCGGAGGCGCCGTCCGAGCCGGACGAGGAGCCGGAGCCCACAACCACCACTGCGGCCGCGCCGGAACCGGTCAGGGTGCGGGCTGCAGTCACGGGAGACGAGGGAACCATGAACCCTTACACCTACATCAGCGGCTTCCCGGGATGGAACCTGCTGATGCTCCAGTATGACTCCCTGATGCAACTTGACGCTGCCGGGGTGCCCCAGCCCTGGTTGGCTTCGGAAGTCTCTGTCAGCGCTGACCTCACCGAGTGGTCGGTGACACTGGCGGAGGGCGTGACCTTCCACGACGGGGAACCACTGACCGCCGATGACGTGGCCTTCAGCGTCAACTACTACCTGACCAACCCCGAGGCGAGCCGTTTTGCCCGCGACTTCAGGGGCGTGGAGGATGTCGTGGTGCACGACGACCACAACGTCACCTTCGTTCTCGGCGGCCCCAACGCCGGATTCGACCTGGGAGCGCTGGCCGACGCGCCCATCATCCCCCAGCACATCTGGGAGTCGGTGGAGTTGCCGTCGGAGCACCAGTTCGAGGGCGGCACCAACGTCGGAACCGGTCCCTACACGCTGACCGAGTATGTCGAAGGCCAGAGTTACCGATTCGCAGCCAATCCCGACTACTTCCGGGGTCCTCCGGCGGTCGACGAACTCGTGGTCATCGTCTTCGCTGACGATGCCGGAGCCCAGGCCGCCATCCGAACCGGAGAGGTGGATGTGATCTTCGAGCGCATTCCTCCTGAACAGATCAACCTGCTGGACTCCCAGGACCCCTTGGACGTCGTGCTGGGACCGGAGTTCACCACCCAGATGATCAACTACGATGCCTCCAAGCGTCCCTTCGACGACGTTGCGGTCCGCCAGGCGATCAACCTGGCCATGAATCGCCAGGACATCGTCGACACCGTGTTCCTGGGTGCAGCCACGGTGGGCAGCCCCGGCTGGATCCATCCGGGACACTCCTCCTACAACCCCGACATCGTCACTGTGTACGACCCCGCGGCCGCCAACGCCCTCCTCGACGGCGCCGGCTACACCGACAGCGACGGCGACGGCGTCCGGGAATTCGACGGACAGCCCATGTCTTTCGAGATCATCACCAACTCTCCCGACTCTCTGCGTCTGCGGATCGCCGAGTTGACTGTGGAGATGCTGGCCGCCATCGGGATCGAGACCGAGGTTGTGCCGGTGGACACCGCTGTCTGGGAGAATGCCGTGTGGCCCGGTTTCGATGTCAACAACGGTCGCAACTACGACATCGCCATGTGGGGATGGTCGGCGCCGGTGCAGGCCGACCCGCTCAGGCTTCCCCAGTTGGTCCACGGCTCGACCGGTTCCGGATTCCTCAACCTGACCGGTTACTCCAACGCCGAGATGGACAGTCTCTCCGAGCAACTGTCGGTTGAGCCCGATCCCGCCGAACGCAACGCCATGCTTGGTCGGATGCAGGAGATAATCGCCGAAGACCTGCCGTTCGTGCTGTTGCTCTATCCGGATGGAGCGTACGTCTATGACTCCAGCGTCTACTCGGATTGGGAGTTCATCGCCGGTCAGGGAATCGTGAGCAAGCTGTCGCTGCTGCCGCCCTCGGCGCGGCCGTAGGAGAAAAAACCGAATAGTGACGGCTGGGGTCCCAGCCCGCCGCTCGCCCTTGAGGGGCGTGTCCGAGCCACTGCCTGATACAGGGTGGTTCGGCACGCCCCGGGGTGCGGTTGAGGTTGCAGGTCGAATCGAGCAGGCGGCTTGAGACGCGGCATCGACCTCCGTCGGGTGGCCCAGTACGCGGTGGTCGTGGTTGTAGCCGTGACGCTCAACTTCCTGTTGCCCCGGCTGATGCCCGGGAACCCCCTGGCACTGATCGCCGGGGTGGACGTGGGCCTCCTGACGCCGGAGCAACGGGCGGAGATCGTTGCCCGTGTCGGTCTGGATGCGCCCCTCTGGCAGCAGTACCTGCGGTATTGGGGGGACATCTTCACCGGCGACTTCGGCTTCTCCTTCCGGTCGAGCCGTCCCATCGTAGAAATGATCTGGGAGCGGATTCCCTGGACGCTGTTGATCACGGGCATGTCGCTGGTGATATCGGCGGTCGTAGGAATACTGCTTGGCGCCCTCTCGGCATGGCGCAGAGGCACCAGGGGCGATTTGAGCATGCTCTCGGGGATGATCTCGATCGAGTCACTGCCCTCCTTCTGGCTCGGCATGGTCCTGATATCCATCTTCGCTGTCCAGTGGGGTTTGCTGCCGTCGTTCGGCGCGGTGACTCCCGCCTCCGATCTGGAGGGCTGGGCCCACGTCTGGGACATCATCTCCCACGCCATAATGCCGGTTGCGGCACTGGCGATCATCGGGACGCCGGGGGTCTACATGACCATGCGCTATGCGATGCTGGAAACGCTGGGGGAGGACTATATTCGCACCGCCCGAGCGAAAGGGGCAAGCGAGGGCCGGGTACTGTTCGGGCATGTCGCTCGCAACACCATCGCTCCGGTGATCACCGTTCTCGCCATTCGGCTTGGTTTTGCCTTCGGAGGCACTGTGATCATCGAGACGGTGTTCTCCTATCCCGGGCTCGGTCGCCTGGTCTTCGAAGCGGTGGCAGGGCGCGACTATCCCGTGATGCAGGCGGCCTTCCTGGTCTTCACGGCCGCCGTGCTGGTGGCGAACCTGACCGCGGACCTCTTGTATCCGCTGATAGATCCCAGGAGCAGAACATCGTGACGGCAGGAGACATCAGACGTGCCGTGCGGCGACGCTCTCGACTTCCGACCCTTCTCGGAGCGGCAGGTTTCACCATCGTCGGCGCCCTGGTGCTGACGGCCGTGCTGGCCCCCTGGTTGGCACCGTACGATCCCACCGATCGGATAGCCGTTCCCTTCCTGCCGCCCAGCGCCGAGCATCCGCTGGGTACGAACGACGTCGGCCACGATCTCCTGTCCGAGATCATCTTCGGGTCCCGTGTGTCTCTGCTGGTGGGGCTGGTGGCGGCGTCGGTGGCTCTCCTGATCGGCACCACCGTGGGCGTGGTGGCAGGCTTCTATCCCAAACGCCTGGGATCGACTCTGATGCGAGGCGTCGACGTGATCCTGATACTGCCGTTCCTGCCCCTGCTGATAGTGCTGGCCGCCTACCTGGGGAGGAGCCTTCTCAACACCATCCTGGTGATCGGAGCTCTCATCTGGGCGGAGCCTGCCCGGATCATCCGATCCCATGTCCTCTCCCTGCGCTCGCGCGAATACGTGCTGGCGGCCCGTTCCATGGGCGCTCCCGACCGATGGACGATCCTCCGCCACATCGTTCCCCGCACGGCCCTGCTGGCCACCGGCTCGTTCGTCAGGGCAGTGTCGGGCGCGATCCTGCTGGAAGCCTCGCTCAGCTTTCTCGGTCTGGGGGACCCCATCCAGAAGAGTTGGGGATCGACGCTTTACTGGGCTCAGACCCGGGGGGCCTTTCTGACTCCGGCTTGGAAGTGGTGGGTGTTACCTCCCGGCATCTTGATAATGCTGGCCTCGCTCGGTTTCGCCCTCATAGCCTTCTCGCTCGAGGAGCGTATCAACCCCCGGTTGTAGGGGGTCCCCCATGCACAAAGCGTGGCCGGGTCGCCCTCAGGCGCGCTCGACCTGAAAGAACTATTTCCAACAGCGGAGAGTCCGGGCCAACAGGACTGGGCGGGCCATCTCCCGCCGGTTCGACTCATGGACCCACTAAAATGTGTCACTGCAATTTGTTGTCAGGCGTAAAGTTGTTGTCAGACAGTCGCGGATAGAAACGGAATTCCATGCATGCGCCGGACGGTTTCCTGAACGCCGGGACTGCGGTGGCCACCGGCGCGGTCAGTCTGGGCGTGCTGACCGCCACGTTGCGGAACATCGGGACCAGGCTGGCCGAACGGCAGGCGCCGTTGGCGGGAGTGGTGGCTGCCTTCGTCTTCGCCGCCCAGATGTTCAACTTCCCGGTGGCGGCCGGGACATCGGGCCACCTCCTGGGAGGCGCCCTGGCGGCGGTGTTGCTGGGTCCCGCGCTGGGATCGGTGGTGGCAACCGTGGTGGTCGTGGTGCAGGCGTTGGTGTTCGCCGACGGGGGACTCACCGCCCTGGGCTACAACATCATAAACATGGCGATAGTCACGGCATTCGGCGGATACGGCGCCTACTGGCTGTTTCGCAGGGTGCTGCCGGCCAACCGCGGTGGAGTTATCGGCGCCACCGGCCTGGCAGCCGGGGTGTCCGTGGTGCTGTCGGCGATGGCCTTCTCCTTGGAATGGCTCTTCGGCGCCACCGCTCCGGTGGCCTTCGACAAGGTGTTCGGCGCCATGGTGGCCATTCATGCGGTGATCGGGGTGGGCGAGGGTGTGATCAGTGCTCTGGTTGTGAGCACGGTGCTGGCGGTCCGCCCGGATTTGGTCTACGGTGCCCAGGATGTCGCTCCAAGCCTGCAGAGGCGGAGCGGTAGGCTGTCGCGGCGAGTGTTCGTGATCGCCGCACTGGGGATTACGCTGGTGGTTGCCGCCGTGGTGAGCCAGTTCGCCGTTGACTCTCCGGACGGATTGGAGCGGGTGGCTGAGGACACCGGGATAGTGGGCCAAGCTTCCCCTCTGGAGGGGAGCCTGTTCTCCGACTATGCAGTGACTGGGCTGGAGAACCACACACTGAGCCTGGCAATCGCCGGGATTGTGGGGACTTTGCTTGCTCTGGCGGTGGGGGGCGGCTTGCTCGTGGCCCTGCGGAGCCGAAGGACAAGAGAGCCCGAGTGGTAGCCGCCGCACACGCCAGAGCCCTGTACGTACACGGCCACAGTGTCGTGCATCGTCTGGCTCCCGAGGCCAAGGTGGCCGCCACCTTCCTGTTCATCCTGTGCGCGGCGATCACTCCCCGCACCGCAATCTGGGCGTTCTGCGTCTACGCGGGATTGCTCGCGGTCATAGTCGTGGTGGCGCACATCCCGTTGCGCTTCGTGATCGCACGGCTCGCCGTGGTCCTCCCCTTCATAGTTTTCGCTTTTCTGGTTCCCTTCGTCGCCGAGGGTGAACGTGTCCGGCTTCTGGGAATTCCGGTCTCGGTCGAAGGACTGTGGGCGATGTGGAACATTCTTGCCAAGGCCGGGATAGGGGCCACCGGCAGCATTCTCCTGGCCGGCACCACCGAGGTGGCCGATCTGCTGAAGGGCCTGGCCCGCCTGCGGGTTCCGTCGGTGTTCATCTCGATCACCTCTTTCATGGTCCGCTACATGGAGCTTATGGCCGACTCCCTGGGTCGGATGAGGACTGCGATGGTGGCGCGGGGATATGATCCTCGCTGGCTCTGGCAGGCCAAGCCGATCGCATCCTCTGCCGGCGCCCTGTTCGTTCGTTCCTATGAGCGGGGCGAGAGAATCCACGCCGCCATGTTGTCCAGGGGCTATACGGGGGTGATGCCCGACCTCACCGGAAATCCCGCCATGCTCTCTGATTGGTTGAAGGTGCTCCCCCTCCCCCTGTTGGGGATGGTCACAGCGACAGTCGCCCTGGTGATGTCATGACCCTCGCCGTGGAGGTGAAGGGGCTGAGGTTCAACTATCCGGATGGACAGCAGGCCCTGTCGGGAGTTGACCTTGAGGTTGAACCGGGCGAGCGGCTGGCGGTCCTCGGTCCCAATGGCGCGGGGAAGAGCACGCTGATGCTGCATCTCAACGGTATCCACACCCCGGCATCGGGTCACATTTGGGTGGGAGGGATTGAGGTGGGCCCCTCCACCCTGAGGGAGATCCGCCGACGGGTGGGCTTGGTGTTCCAGGACACCAACGACCAGTTGTTCATGCCCACCGTCGCCGAGGACGTCGCCTTCGGGCCGGCCAACCTGGGGTTGCGTGGCGACGAGTTGGAGGAGCGGGTCAAGGAGGCCCTGGAGAGAGTGTCGGCTGCAGATGCTGCTCATCGGGCGCCTCATCACCTGAGCGGAGGGGAGAAACGAAGGGTGTCCATAGCCACGGTTCTGGCCATGCGTCCCGATGTGCTCGTGCTGGATGAACCGGCCGTGGGTCTCGATCCCTCGGGACGCAGGGACCTGATCACAACGCTGGCGGGTTTGGATGTGACTCAGCTGATCGTTACCCATGACCTCCCCTTGGCGCTGGAGCTATGCGAACGAGCGGTGATCCTGCATGGGGGGCGGGTGGTAGCCAATGGCCCCACCCGCCGGTTGCTGTCCGATGCCCAGTTGTTGAGTCGCCATTTCCTGGAGATGCCATTCGATTTCAAACTGGCAGACGAACAACTTTCCCGGGGGCGCCTGCTGGGTCTGGTGCGGGCCAGCAGAGCCTTCTATGCCGGTGACCCCTCTCCGGCCGAGTTGGAGACTGCGATAACTGCGTTGTGGGTCCCGCTGGCGGGAAGCGTGATGGAGGCCGAGTTGTCGGCGCTGACGGAGATAGAGCGCACGGAGGTCCAGAAGTGGTCTCTGCTCGTGGAGGCCCTGCAGACAGCAGCGGAAAGGGCGGGAGAGGTTAAACCAGGTCTCTTTGCGAGAGCATCGGCCGGATAGACCAGCCAACGACACCTGCCAACGTCGGACCGCGGGGCGGTGTTGGCCGGAAAGTAACGGCAGCTACGCCGGTCCTGCAGTCGTGGTAGGGTAAAACGGCAATCCTTGAAAGGGGGTCACAAATAGCGGGCACGTACGGAGGAGGGAAGGCGAGTCCATTGCCGCCCGGTACCGCCGACTTTTACAGCGACGGCAAGTCGATACCTCCCCGGGAGATGCGGGAAACAGCCCTGGACGCGGTGCTCGGTGACGAGCAGAAGGGTGAGGACCCCACCACAACCGAACTACTCGAGCGGACGGCCGAGCTGCTGGGCAAGGAAGACGCCCTGTTCATGCCCTCGGCAACCATGGCCAACGAGATCGCCGTGGCGGTGCATAGCCGCCCGGGCGACGAGATCATCTGTGAGAGGTCCTCGCATGTGGTGAACTTCGAGTCCGGAGGTCCGGGTGTGCTGGCCGGAGTGCAGACCCAGATGCTGGACGGCGACAACGGCATGTTCAGTGCGGAGCAGGTCGCTGCCGCGATCCGGCCCAAAGGCAACCTGTATATCCCCGAAACCGCTCTCGTGATTGTGGAACAGACCGCCAACATGGGGGGTGGAGCGGTCTGGCCCCTCCAGCAAATGAGAGAGGTGGCCGCGGTGGCCCACGAGGCCGGAGTCGCCACCCACCTTGATGGAGCCCGGTTGATGAACGCCGTGGTCAAGGCCGGCATATCGGCGAAGGACTACTCGGAGGGTTACGACTCCGTCACCCTCTGTTTCTCAAAGGGTCTCGGCAGTCCCTTTGGCGCCGCCCTCGCCGGATCCGAGGAGTTCATCCAGCGCTCTTGGCGCATCCGACAGTTGATCGGGGGAGGGCTGCGACAGTCCGGATTCATGGCGGCGCCGTGCCTGTATGCGCTCGACCACAATGTGGAGCGACTGGCGGATGATCATCGGCGCGCCACCCAAATCGCATCATTCCTGGAAGGACTGGCGTTGGTGGACGCGGTGTTGCCGGCACACACCAACATCGTGATCTTCGACATTTCCCACGACGGCCCCACAGCAGCCGAAGTGGTAGCGGAACTGCTGTCGCGGGGCTTTGCGGTAGGCGCCTTCGGGAAGAGGCGCATACGAATAGTGACCCATCTTGGCGTGGACCAGGATGACACCGACCGCCTGTGCGCAGAATTGGAAGACCTCCTCGGTCGCCACTAGCGGAAAGCTCTGGAAGAGCACCCGCTCCTGCGGCAGTTAGTCGGCTCCCCTGACAAAAGGCCGGTTCCGCCTGGTCCCCGGACATGCCCGAACCTGAGGTGTGACTTGTCCTGAAGTGACTCCTACCGCACTGACAACGTCTGGGCGATCAGTCTCTCGAAGGTGCCCGCAAGGCTCCCTGGGCCGAGTTGTCTGGCTCTCGGGAAAAGAAGGCTCTCAGGCTGGGGCTCTTCGTCTGAATGAGACGACCAGTACGAAGAGCCCGCTGGCCACCAGGGTCATTGCCGGACCGGTCGGCAGATTGAAGTAGTAGGAGATGTAGAGACCCGTGATGGCGGCCGCGGCCCCCAACGCCGCGGCCGTCATCATGATCGAGACAAAACGCCTCACCAACAGGTAGGCGGTGGCGGCCGGCGTCACCAGCATTGCCATGACGAGAACGATGCCTGCCGCCTGAATCCCTATCACGATGACCAGGGCGAGCAGGACCAGAAAAGCGTACTCCACGACGTTGGCGCGTACGCCGACGACCCGCGCCCCCAGGGGGTCAAAGCTGGTAAAGATCAGCCAATGGTGGAAGGCGAACAGCCCCAGGATGACCATCACGGTTATCCCCAGGGACACATATATGTCGGTGGGGGTTATTGCCAGGATCTGTCCGAGAAGCAGGTCTTCAATATTGACCGTGATCGTCCTTGAACTTGACAGCATCACCAGTCCCAGGGCGAACATGGTCGCAAACAGAATACCTATGGAAGTGTCCGAACTGAGGCCCGCACGTCGGCTCACGGTCCTGACCAGCACCGCGACGGCGATCCCGGTCGGGACTGCGGCTATTGCCGGGTTGATGCCGATTATGAACCCGAGCACCAATCCCGGAAGCACGGCGTGGGCGAGAGCGTCCCCCATAAAGGCCAGGTTCCTGGT
>CAYWGY010000048.1:0-11078 GCA_964458055.1 uncultured Acidimicrobiaceae bacterium
CCCCCCGGGCCTCGGCAGCCTCGCAGTATCGCTCGATGAGTTCCTGCGGGAACCCGTCCGGGATGGGATCGGAGGGGTGTTGGCGATGGGGATGGAGGTGGAGGTGGTAGTCAGACATGGGCTACCGCGTTCAGGAACGGCCCGGTCAACCCCTGACTGCCTCGACCCACGCCTGCAGAGGGCCGGGACCCACCGCATCGGCCAGATGGCCCCACGCCTCCTGGCTGATGGGCCGGTCCCGCTCGAGTTGCCCGGCGGCCAGATCAACCGCATCGGCCACCCCGACGTACATGTCGGTCTGGTCACGTTCCAGGGCAGTGGAGATCGCCATCCGCGCCGCCACCGGATCGCCCCTCCCAAGGGCCTGTATCGCCCGCTCGGCAGCCGACAGGGCCTGGCGCTGCAGCCTCCCCTGGTTCCGCATCACACCTCCCGGAAGAGATAGGGACGCAGGACGTCGATGCGTTTGCCGATCTCATCCGGATAGAGATACCACAGCATGGCCGCCACGGTCGACAGCAGTGGGTTCCCGTCCTGGGGGGTGAAGGCAAAGCCCACAACCTGGTTGCCGTTTCGGACGGTCAACGAAGGCACCGAAACCACGGCATGGGAGAGGATCCTCCCGAAGTAACCATGATCCCTACCGAAGGAGAAGACCTGGTTTGCAGAACTCCGGTAGGTGAGTGCCACCCTGGTGTTGGCGCTGTATCTATCCACAACCTCGTCCAGGGTGATCTCGTGATTCAGGGTCAACGAGAAATGCAGGGTGTGCATGTACTGGGTGTTCAACTTGATCGCCGACGAATGGATCGGGAGATCCAGGCCGAGAGTGGAGAACAGAAGGTGGGCATCCTTGGCGTGGTGGGTCCCGAATTTGGCGTCCTTGTGAGAGTCCACTGTGGGGCTGGCCACGAATTTTCGATCCTGGCTGATGTCGTTGGCCCTGCGTATGCACAGGAATTCCCCGTTTTCCAGATGGGAGGAACCATCGGAATCGATGGCCATGCTCTGGATCATGGCTGCGATGTTGTGGGTGTTGCAGGACACGATGTGCAGATAGCGATCACTCTCACGGTCCAGGGCGGCATCGTTTATGCCCCGCGCATACATCTTGCCGAATCCGAACTCCGAGCCCTGCGCCAGAAAGCCCAGGGGACCCGATAGCCCCTGGTAGAACTCCTCTTTGTTCCGGTTGCCCGCCGGCGTGCAGTCGATCACCACCGAAGCCCGTTCCAAGGCCTCCATCTTCTCGTATTTGGGATTGTGGCCCAGGTTTTGGAAGTCGAGCCGCCGGTCTTCGTCGACCGCCATGATCGCCCCCCGGCGAACCAGGTCCTCTACCTTTCCCCGTTCCTGGAGGACGGGGGTGCGCTTGTGAAATGTGACCTCATCCAGACCGAAGGCCTCCCGGTTGTCGGCAAGGAGGCCGATTAGGGGCTCACCGATGGTGCCTGTGCCCACCACGTGGGCGATCTTGCTCTCTGTCAACTACCTCTCTCCTCAAATGGCGTCAACCCAAGGTTAACCGTCCGGGGTCTTCAAATCCCCCGGCCATTGTCCCGGTTTACCGGGCGCCAATCCCGCTATGCTCTTCATCTTGCACCTCCACCGGAGCAGATGACCACGCCGCAGACCCTTTTCGAAAAGGTATGGAACCGCCACTTGGTGCGGGAAGCCGAAGGCGAGCCGGCCTTGCTGTATATCGACCTGCACCTGGTTCACGAAGTCACATCCCCCCAGGCATTCGACGGTCTCAGGCTCTCCGGACGATCGGCTAGGAGACCGGACCTCACCCTGGCCACCATCGATCACGGGGTGCCCACCTCCGGGCGGGCGCTGGGAATAAAAGACCCTCTCTCGAAGAAACAGATCGATGCCCTGGTTGCCAACTGCGCCGAGTTCGGGATCACCCTCTACGGGCTCGACGATCCCCGCCAGGGAATCGTTCATGTCATCGGTCCGGAACAGGGCATCACCCAGCCGGGCATGACCATAGTCTGCGGCGACTCCCACACTTCCACCCACGGCGCCTTCGGCGCTCTGGCTTTTGGCATCGGCACCTCGGAGGTGGAACACGTTCTCGCCACCCAGACCCTTCCCCAGCCCAAGCCTCGCTCGATGGCCATCACCATAGATGGCGACCTTCCAACCGGGGTGACGGCAAAGGACATCATCCTCGGCATCATCGCCCGGATCGGTACGGCGGGAGGCCAGGGGCATGTCGTCGAATACCGAGGCTCGGCCATTGAGGGGCTCTCCATGGAGGGCCGGATGACGGTCTGCAACATGTCCATCGAGGCGGGCGCCCGCGCCGGCATGATCGCACCCGACGACACCACATTCGCCTATCTGCAAGGACGCCCTCACGCACCTTCCGGGCGCCTCTGGGAGGAGGCCCTGGAGCATTGGCGTTCGCTGCCAACCGATGCCGGCGCCTCCTTCGACTCCGAGATCAACATCGATGCCGGAGAACTCCAGCCCTACGTCTCATGGGGCACCAATCCCGGACAGACCTCGCCGGTGACCTCTTCCATTCCGCATCCCGACGACTTCGACGATCCTCTTGACCGGGACTCCACCATAAGGGCCCTGGCCTACATGGACCTCGAACCCGGCACTCCGATCACCGATATCAACATCGACCGGGTTTTCCTGGGTTCATGCACCAACGCCCGCATCGAGGACCTTCGCACCGCCGCCTCCGTGATCCGGGGCATGAAGGTGCATTCCTCGGTGTCCGCGATGGTGGTTCCGGGATCGGGCCTGGTGAAGTTGCAAGCCGAGAGAGAGGGCCTCGACAGGATATTCAGCGAGGCGGGTTTCGAATGGAGGGACGCCGGTTGCTCGATGTGCCTGGGAATGAACCCGGACATCCTTGAACCGGGTGAGCGGTGTGCATCAACCTCCAATCGCAACTTCGAGGGCCGCCAGGGCCAGGGGGGACGCACACACCTGGTCTCTCCCGCCATGGCCGCCGCCGCCGCCGTCTCCGGCCATTTCGTCGACATCCGCGACTGGGCGGTCCAAGGATGAGAGCCGTTTCGGTAATCGACGGACGCATGATGCCTCTCCCCCGCGCCAACGTGGACACGGACCAGATCATGCCCAAGCAGTTTCTCAAGAGGGTGGAGAGGACCGGATACGGCGAGTTCCTGTTCTGGGATTGGAAACGCACCTCCGTAGGCGATCTCGACCCCGACTTCCCTCTCAACAAACCCGAGTACCGCCACGCCAAGGTCCTCGTGGCCGGTCCGAACTTCGGAAGCGGGTCCTCTCGCGAACATGCTCCATGGGGCCTCCAGGACTGGGGGTTCGAGGCGGTGGTGGCGCCATCTCTGGCCGACATCTTCCGCACCAACTGCACCAAGATCGGCCTGCTCCCCATCCAGTTGCCACCATCGGAAGTAAACACTCTCATGACAGTTGCCCAGGAACGCCCCGACAGCCGGATCACCATCGACCTGGAGGCCCAGACAGTTGAGGCCCCCGGACTCACCGCCATCTTCGACATCGACCCCTTCACCAAGTGGCGCATGCTCCACGGCTACGACGACATCGGCCTGACCCTCAGACATGTGGGCGACATAGATGCCTTCGAATCCTCCCGCTCTCTCCACCTCCCCTCTCTCCGTCAGGAACCTCAATGAAACAACTACAAAGAAGGATCCTCGAAACCGGAAGGGTCGAGTCACAGTTGGTGATCGTCGACACTTTCCTGAATCACCGCACCGATCCCGCCCTGTTGACCAGCGTCGGTGAGTGGCTGGCGGAGCACCTTCCGGACTTCGATCTGGCGATCACCGCCGAGGCCTCGGGGATCCCGATCGCCTTCACCACCGCCAAGGCAGCGGGAGTGGACTTCATCTATGCCAAGAAGCAGAACCGGCGTCTCGATCCCGAACTTCACCTCATCCGCCAGATCAGTTCTCCCACGAAGGGAGGAAAGACCTGGATCACCATTCGAAAGGACCTCCTGGGCCGGGGCAACAAGGTGGTGGTCGTCGACGACTTCCTTTCGCAGGGACGCACTGCTGCCGCTCTCGGTTCGATGATCGGAGAGAGCGGCAACCAGTTGACGGCCTTCGGCTTCGTTATCGAGAAGACCTTCACCGGAGGGCGCAAACTCCTGGAAGAACACGGTTGGAAAGTGGTGTCCGCCGCAATAGTCGATTCCATCCAAGACGGCCACATCGTTTTCGCATAGAAAACCGGACACTCCCCGATCCACTAACCTCTCGAGTAATGCACTCTTATCAAGGCAGGGCGAGATGGCAGTTAGATTTCTGAGTCCCGAATGGCTGGCCGCCGTGACAACCGCCCTGGAGAACCACCAGGGATTCCAGCAGGCCGCCCGTGACATAGACATGGGCATCCAGTTCAACGTGCTTGGTGGCCCCTACGGCGACACCGGATACCATCTGGTCATCACCCCCCAGGCCATCACGATCGCCCTGGGCGCCCGGGACGATCTTGACATAACCATCAACCAGAGTTACGAGACGGCCGCTGCCATCATGCGCAGCGACCTGAACGTGCAAGCGGCCTTCATCAGCGGGAAGATCAAGGTCTCGGGCAATCTCGCCAAACTCATGGTCCACCGCGCCGGGGTGGAGCAGTGGCTCGAGGCGGTCGGGAACATAGAGGTCGAGTACTAACCCGGAGAATGTACCCGTCCCGCCGGACGGGTTATCACGGCGTCGAACTCAAATAAAGCCCATCTCCACCACGGCGTCGCGTTCTCTGATGAGTTCGGACACGGAGAGGTCGATCCGCTCCCGGGAAAACTCCGAATGCTCGATACCCTGTACGATCTCCCACTTTCCGTCCCGGCATACGCACGGGAATGAAGAGCACAAGCCCTCGGGCACCCCGTAGGAGCCGTCGGAGATCACCGCCATGCTCACCCAGTCGTCGGGCGGCGTGCCCAGGACCCAGTCGTGGATGTGGCTGATGGCGGCGTTGGCCGCCGATGCCGCGGAGGACAGGCCCCTTGCCCTGATGATGGCGGTCCCCCTCTCGGCCACCGTGGGGATGAAGTCGTTCTCGATCCAGTCATGATCCACGAGTTGGTGGGCGCTCCGCCCCTCGACCTCGGCGTGGAACAGGTCGGGATACTGGGTGGCGGAGTGATTCCCCCAAATGCTCATCTTCTTCACGACATTGAAGGGCTTTCCGACCCGGCCCGCCAGTTGAGCGATGCCGCGATTGTGATCGAGGCGGGTCATGGCGGTGATCTGTGAAGGATCGATGTCCCTGGCGTTGGCGGCCGTGATGAAGGCGTTGGTGTTGGCCGGGTTGCCCACCACCAGAACCTTGACCTCGGGATGAGCCGCTTCCGAAATCGCCCGGCCCTGTTCGGAGAAGATGCGGCCGTTGGCCTCGAGAAGGTCCGACCGTTGCATTCCCGCCCGCCGGGGCATGGCGCCCACCAAGAGAGCCACGTCGGTGTCGGCGAAAGCCTGCTCTGTGTCGGTGGTGAGCACCATTCCCTTCAGCAGGGGAAAAGCGCAGTCCTCCAGTTCCATCGCCACACCTTCAAGCGCCCCGAACGCGGGTGTTATCTCCAGCATCTGGAGGATCACCGGCTGATCCGGACCGAGCATCTCCCCGGCGGCAATCCTGAAAAGCAAACTGTATCCGATCTGTCCGGCGGCGCCGGTTACGGTCACCCGTTGCGGTCGGCTCATGAATTCAACCCCTTCTCGATAGCTATCGGGTAATGGTAGATGCGTTTTGCCTCCCCAACTCACCGTGTGTCCGGTTGGGCGCTCTACAGTCTTGACCCCGCCTCTGCCAGCCTGGCGAGGGTTCTGGCCCTGCCCAAAGCCTCCAACGACTCGAACAGGGGAGGACTGATCGAGGACCCGGTGACAGCCACCCGTATCGGCTGGAAACCCTTTCTCGCACTGACCCCCAACGCCGCTATCAGCGCCCGCAGCGCTTGTTCGATGGTCTCCGTCCGCCAATCATCCACCCCTCCCAGCACCACCGCGGCCTCCGACAGCACCGATTCCACCACCGGGCCTTTCATCACCTTCCTCCAGGAACGCGGGTCATATTCAATCTTCTCCGAAAGCAGGAAAGCCAGTTGGGGACCTGCCTCGGACAGAAGTTTCACCCTCTCCTTCACCAGGGGAAGCACCGCAGCGGCCCGCTGCCAGTCCGGATCGGGGACCGCAGATCCCAGGTAGTCCTCCACGAACGGACGGACAATGCCGGCGAAATCGTGGGTGGACGTGTGGTTCCGGATGTACTCCCCGTTCATCCACTGCAACTTCACCGGATCGAAGACCGCCGGACTCGATGACACACCCGCCAGATCGAAGGCTGCAACCGCCTCATCCCTACCGAAGATGGTCGCCTCGGGGCCCGGGGACCACCCCAGGAGCGAGAGGTAGTTGAACATCGCCTCCGCCATGATTCCCGTCCGGCGATAATCGCCCACGTCCGTCGCGCCATGACGCTTGGAGAGCTTGCGCCCGTCCTGTCCGTGGAGCAGCGGCAAGTGAGCGTAGACGGGCAGGGGAGCAGACATGGCCCGGGTGATCTGTATGTGCCGGGGCGTCGACGGCAGTATGTCCTCCCCTCGGGCCACATGGGTTATCTCGTAATCGACATCGTCCACGGTGGATGCCAGGTGGTAGGTGGGCGAGCGGTCGCTCCGGAGGATCACGAAATCATCGATCACCTCGTGGTCGAAACGCACCTCGCCGCGCACGAGGTCCTCGAAGACGGTCTTTCCGGGACGGGACATGGCGAATCGGATCACATGGCTCTCGCCTGCTGCCGCCCTCGACTCGGCCGTCCGGGCGCCAACGGACCGGCACCGACCGTCGTATCCGGGAGGGCGACCGGCTCTCTGGGCTTCCTTCCTCCGCTCGGAGAGAGCGGCCGGGCTACAAAAGCACCGATAGGCCGCTCCGTTCTCCAACAGAAGGGCCGCCACCTCCCGGTAGCGCTGATAACGGCCACTCTGGCGGTAATCACCGTGGGGACCACCCACTTCCACTCCTTCGTCCCAGTCAAGCCCCAGCCAGCGAAGACCGTCGAGGATGGCCCGCTCGAATTCCGAGGTCGACCGCTCCCGGTCGGTGTCGTCGACGCGGACGATGAACACACCCCCGTGGCGGCGGGCATAGAGCCAGTTGAACAGGGCCGAACGGGCGGTGCCGACATGGAGAAGCCCCGTCGGGGAAGGAGCGATGCGGAGCCGGGGGATCATCCTCTCACCACCGGGTTGGCCAGGGCGCCGATGCCGTCGATCCTAACCTCCATCACCTCCCCCGGGTAGACGTCATCGCCACCGTCGCTGGTGCCGGTGAGGATCACATCACCAGGAAGAAGGGTCATGATCGACGAAACATAGGAGACCAACTCCCCGGGGCCGAGCACCATCTCGGAGGTGAAGGCCGACTGTCGCAGATCGCCATCCACCAGACACTCCACCGTCTGCATTTCCAGGGGGTCGAACTCGGTCTCGATCATCGGGCCCAGTGGGCAGAAGGTGTCGAAGCCCTTCGCCTTCGTGACCTCCTCGGGACTGTTCAACAGGTCGGGCGCGGTCACGTCGTTGGCGGCTGTGTAGCCGAGAATGTAGGCCCCTGCATCCTCGATGGGGATGTAGCGGGCAACTCTCCCGATCACGATCGCCAGTTCGGCCTCGTGGTTGATCCTCGACACCCGCGGAGGAACGGCCACCGCCGCCCCCGGTCCGACCACCGCGGTGGTGGGCTTGACATACAAATACGGCTGCAGGTAGGAGTGATCGTCGAGATCTGCCCGGTTCCTCTCCACCCCCACCACCTTGGTGGGGAGCACCGGCGACAGCACCTTCACCTCATCCCAACCCAGGACCGTCTCGGTCGGCTCCCACACGACGAAAGGAGACCCCTGGTACAGGGTTACCCCTTCCATCTCCGCCACGCCGTACGCGATGTCGTCGCCATGGCGAAACCGGACAATCTTCGCCAATGGAATCTCAGTCCTGGTCGATGGTGGCCGACCGCAGCGACTCCGGTGACATCAATAGGAGTTCCCTACCGACCTCCTCGGCCGCCCCGGCGCCCGGCACGGCCTCGTGACGGGAGCGCTTGAGCCACCGCCTGCGACGGGCCTCCAGGAGTTGGGATCCCTTCTGCCCGTATCCCAGCAGGATCCGGGCCACTTCCAGGTCCTGGGGAACCGGCGCCCTACCCAGGAGCGAAGCCCGAGCCGACATCAATGTCACCATGATGGCCTCGCTCTCCGACTCTTCGGAGGGGAGACCGGCCCCGCGAATGATGCGAAAGGCCCATCCGGTGTCCGGGCCGGGACGGCCGAACGAGCCGCCGGGCGTCAACTGGCCGGGCGCCGTGATCATTCCCGGGCGATCAGGACTCCAGCGGGCCGGGGCCGCCGGCCTGAGGACCACGCGAGGCAGATCCTGGGAGGGGGGATCGATGTTGGGCTGGCGTGGCATCTATTTCACCGCGGCGGCGGGGCTTCTTACACCAATTCGAGCCAGTGACCCAACTCTTGGTCCTGGCCGGAGACGAGTCGCTGGAACAACTCCTGGGCGCGGCGGGTGATCGGGCCTGGTCGACCCTTTCCGATCGGGCGGCTGTCCACCTCCCTGACCGGAGTCACCTCAGCAGCGGTCCCGGTGAAGAAGACCTCATCGGCGTTGAGGAGGTCACCCCTGGTGAGGGTGGCTTCCCTGATATCGACGCCGTCGCGGGAAAGCAGGGTCATCACCGTGTGCCTGGTGATACCGTCCAGAATCCCCGAGGCGATGGGCGGGGTGAACACCACGCCGTCCCGGATCAGAAAGACGTTCTCCCCGCTCCCCTCGGAGATGTTCCCGTCGGGGTTCAGGAGCAAAGCCTCATCGTATCCGTTGCTGATTGCCTCCATCTTGGCCATGACGCTGTTGAGATACTGGCCGCACCCCTTCGCCACCGGAATGAAGGCCGCCGAACTGATCCTTCGCCAGGACGACACCCCAACCCGGATGCCGTTGAGTATCCCTTCCTCCCCCAGGTAGGCGCCCCAGCGCCAGGCCGCGATGGCCGTGTGGGAAGTGGCGCCCATGGGATTGAGGCCGATCGCCCCCAACCCGTAATACACCAGTGGGCGGATGTATCCGGACTCCAGCTTGTTCTCTCTTATCACCGTCCGGCAGGCATCCACCAGAGTCGGCACCGACCATTCGAGGGGAACGCGGTAGGCCCGGGCAGAGCGGTGCAGTCGCTCGATATGCTCGGTCAGTCGGAAGATGGCTGTCCCGTCATTTGTCTCATATGCCCGGATTCCCTCGAACACGCCGGTTCCGTAGTGGAGGGCGTTGCTGAGCACGTGGACGTTGGCCTCATCCCACGGGACGAGCTCACCGTCCATCCATATATACATTGAGGGTTCCATCGCCTCTAGTTTGGCACGCTCGGAGGCCTCCTTAACCGATCATTTCCCGCCTCGGCGCCCTCGCCGGGGGTCGGAAGCGAATATCGGTAGCCTTCAGAGCGATGCACAGACCGTTCGCCTCGGTTTTCGGAGTCGGGTTCCTACTCCGCAAGGTGCGCGGCTCCGACTCCGGATCGGGGACCCTGGGGTCGGCGGTGGGCCTCGCAGCCTGCATGCTGGTTGGCACCATGGGATGGCCCTGGCAACTCCTGCTGGCCGTGTTGTTGGCCGGGTTGTCGGTGTGGGCTTCCCATCCCTTCTCCGACGACCCCGGATGGGTGGTGATCGATGAGGCCGCCGGAGCGGCATTGGCGGTGGTGGGCCTCGGAACGGCGGGCGCCGTAGCTGGATGGGTCGTGTTCCGCATAGCGGACATCTGGAAGAGGGGCTTTCCGGGTGTGGGGTGGGCAGAGCGGCTTCCCGGCGGATGGGGGGTCACCGGAGACGACCTGGTGGCCGGCGTGTACGGACTGGCGGTTGGGTGGATCGTCCAGCTATGGGTAGTCTGATCCAGGGCTCAGCCGACCCACTTTCAGCAGCAGATCCCCCCGGGAGCGACCATGGCAGACCACCTCTTCGACACAGATTGCAGGGAGGCTGTAACCCCCGCCGGCGACGGCCTCTGGAAGGCTACCGTCAGTTCCCGGTGGAGTATTGACGGAGTCCCCAACGGCGGCTTCCTGATGGCGCTTGGCCTGGAGGCCGCCGGACGGGAGATTCTCCATCCCGACCCTCTCTCGATGAACAGCCACTTTCTGGGAAGGACCATGCCGGGCGAAGCCGAGATCCGCACCCGCGTGATCAAACAGGGCCGGAGTCTCTCGGTGGGCGCCGTCGACCTGGTGCAGAACGGAAGGGTGACCGTGACCTCCCTGGTCACGTGGGGAGAACTGTCCGCGTTCGCCGGACCCAGCGGTCCGCTGCTGGCGCCGCCCGGCATCCCCGGCGAGACATCAGCCCGACCCGATTCGCAGATGGGAGAGGACACCACCTTCACCAGACAGTTCGACTACAGGATGCCCGCCGCCATCGCCATGGGCGCATCGGGACAACCGACCGGGAGGGCCGAGGCGATGGGTCGCATGCGCTTTCTGGACGGCCGCCCGCCGGACCTGTTCTCGATGCCCCTGATCACCGACGGTTTCCCTCCCGCGGTGTTCCAGTTGGGCCACTACGGATGGGCGCCCACCCTGGAGATGACCGTCCACTTCCGCGCCCGCCCGCAACCCGGGTGGCTGACGGTGTCGGTCAACACCCGCCACCTCCTGAATGGGACTTTCGAGGAAGACTGCCACGTCTGGGACTCCACCGGAACCCTGGTAGCCATGTCCCGCCAACTAGCTCTCACCCTCGCCGGCTAAGTTGGAGGACTCGTGGCCCTGGGGGGCTACCGGATTTCTAGTTCCTTGCTGCCTACAAAGGCATCATGTTCAGGCAAGAGATCGGTAACCAGGCTTCGAAGGTGAACACCTTACTGGATGCATACCCAGACATTGCGACGACTGAGGCTGCCACCAAGGACATAACCCGCCGCCGCTGTCACCGGAGACGCTGCTCATTGAACGCTTCCGTGTAATCCCCGGGCGTCCGGACGGGCTTGTCTCCCAACCGCGACAGCGACATCGTGGACGAACACGGAT
>CAYWGY010000048.1:11088-13532 GCA_964458055.1 uncultured Acidimicrobiaceae bacterium
CTGCCGATGAGCACGACGACATCCTCGACCTTGGGTCCCGTACCGTCAGGTCGTCGGCGTGCGATCGCGGCAATTCGAGGCCCAAATCCTCCGATTAGAGCGTCCATACACTTCGACCTCCGACACGGGAACGATGAACCTGCACACCTCACCGCTGCCGGTCGGCCACGACGTCACGACCCGGGCTGCCGGAGGGAAAGGCACGGCGCCCCCGGGCCGCCCCAATGCCCTACCAGCGCGGCCCCACAAACACAAACACCCCCTAACAGGAATAAGCAGGCACGACCCCGAAGCAGGCACGCTTTCGGTACCTCCTGGATGGGTGACGGCCCGCGTCGCCGGTTTCGGTGCACTCCCCGGAGCGACCGGAGCGGGGCTAACCCCCTTGAGCCGCATACTTGTCCTTTCGCTCCGAGAAACGGCTGGTCAGCTGCTAAAATAGGTAAAGTGGGAGTGTAGGAAAATGGCAGGCGTTCCTGAGAGATTCTGGAAGTCTTTTTGGAATCATCCAGATCCGGCTTTGCTTCGGTTGCCTGAAGACGCCGACTACGTGGCGGGGCGGATGTTCAACGGCCCTTGGCCGGACGCCGCCATCTGGGCTTCGGTGCATCTCCCCGACACCGCACTCGAGTATTGCCTCACCCTGCGTTCCACCAAACCCCAGACCCGGGATCTGATCGTCAACGCTCTCAATGCCCGTCGCTAATCGCGGTCTCACTCCCGAGGTACAGCGAGTCTGGGACAGGGTGGGCTCTGCGTCTCCACCGTCCGCTGAACTGTTGGGCGGGACTGCCCTGGCTATCCATCTGGAGCATCGGCGGTCCGAGGATCTGGACATGTTCGTGCATGGCCCTTTCGATCCGCCGAGTCTGCTCCGGGCGCTCCGGCGGTTGGGCGGGGTCGAAGAACCGTTCCTGGCAGACGGCACACTCAATTGCGTGTTTGACGGCGTCAAACTTCAGTTCTTGAGGGCGATCGGACAGCACCAGATAGCCGCTGGTCGGAAAGTGGGCCAGATGACCGTAGGCTCTCTACCCGATGTAGCCGCCACAAAACTCAAAGTGGTGGGAGACCGGGGGGAACTGAGGGACTATTACGACCTGATGTGTATCGAGGAGCGGGGCGTGGCAGACATCCCGCAAATGCTGGAGTGGTACTGCCACAGGTATCAGATCGAGATAACCGACCAGACTGTGTACCACCTTGTCCGCGCCCTGGGGTCTTTGCACGACATAGCGGATGACGCATGGCTCTCCCAAAGTCTCGGCGAGCCGGGCTTGTTCGGGAAGGTGACCGAATACTGGCGGCGCCGCCAACCGGAGATCGCCCGCCGGTTCTTCTGACAGGAGAAACCGACGGCATCCGAACTGTCGCGGGGAAGTGGCAATACATAAGCAAGGACGAAGGCGACTTCAATCCTTCCTTCTCGAAGAACAAAGCAAGGGACTACTGGGTCGATGCGAACGTCATCCTCGCCGTGTCAATCTAACGCACTCACCTTTTCCTCAAGGCATTTGGATACAGCCCTGAGGCGTTGAAGATCACCACCCGCAGTAAGTAACCAGACCAGCTTTCAACCCGTGTATCTGGCGTCCTCGGTGGCTTGGTCTCCTACGGGTCTCCAGGTGAACCTCTCCAGGTAGGGGTTGGCGATGCCTTCCACCGCGTCGGCGGTTAGACCCCCGAGCACCGGGGCGAACTTGAAGCCGTGGCCGCTCCCTCCGGTGGCCACCGTCAGGCTCTGGATCTCGGGGTGGCGGCTGATCAGGAAGTTGCCGTCCCAGGTGTCGGTGTAGACACACATCTTGGCGTCGTACAGGGGTGCATCGGCCAGATCCGGGAGGGACCGCGACAGGAACTCCCGGCAGCGGGTGACGTCGTCGGTGTCCGGCAGCACCCGGGGAGCGTCGGGAGAAACCCGGTAACCGGGGCCGTGGCTCCCGATCTTCACCAGGCCATCGCCGTTGGCGGGAAAACCGTACCACCCGGTGAGAGCAAGGTCGGCGCCCCAGGTGGGAAAGCCAGGTGGACGGTAGTCCCCGGGATCGGATGGCCGCAGGTAGACGATCGGCTGGCCGGACAGTCGCAGGAACCCATCCAACTCGGGCAGCAGAGTCGGCGTCCATACTCCCGCCGCCACCACCACCTCATCGGCTCTGACCTCGGCGCCGTTGCCTGCAACGACACCGGTGGCCCGTGATCCCTTCCGAAGGATCGACCTTGCCTGGAACCCGGTCTTGACAGAGATCCCCGCATCCATCGCCGCCTCCGCCATCGCCGCGACCACCGTTCCCGCCTCCGCCCAGCCGGCCCGCGGATTGAAGTACCCGTCCAGGTAGCGTTCGGGATTCCACCTGGGAAACCGGGAGGCGATGGAGGACGAAGACAGGCGCTCTAGCGACCAACCCTCGCCGGAGAGGATCCGGTGGGAATCCTCCTCGAAA
>CAYWGY010000049.1:0-13527 GCA_964458055.1 uncultured Acidimicrobiaceae bacterium
CGTCGGCTTCTAGTCGCCCCACGCCACGGTGGTCGCCGGTGCGCTCGAAGGAAAGGGCCATCCGGGTGGACCCGGGTCTCACCGAACCCGGTGCGGATGAAAGGGTCTGGCGGTCGCCGAGGTAGCAGTACTCGAAGACCAGGCGGCCCTCGGTCACATAGAGGACGTACCCGCCGCTGACGTCGCCCACCGACACCAGCACTCCCCGGGCGTCCTCTGCAAGCGGGGTGGTGCGGGCGGTGATGGAAAAGGAGCGGTTGAACACGATGGGGGTGACGCCGCCGGGGATGCGGGTGGCGCCTCCCAGGTAGGTGAAGGTGTCCCGTGCCCGGGGCGACCCGGGAGTCTGGAAGGTGGAGGCGCGTACCGCCAGGTAGCGGTCGTCGAGGGGGAACACCGAGTAGCGCCCGGCCTCCTCGGTCCACTGCTCCACCAGGTCGGCCAGCTTCTCGGGGTGAGCGGTGGCCACGTCGTTGCACTCGGAGAAGTCCGAGTCGATGTGGTAGAGCTCCCACGGGTCGTCCTCGAAGGGTTCGTTGCGGCGGTGGCGGGCCAGCGCCTTCCATCCGTCCTGCCACATGGCGCGATGGCCGATCATCTCGAAGTACTGGCGATCCCGGGGGTGCGGCGATTGGCCGTCGTCGAGCACCGGGCGGATGCTGGCGCCGTGGTAGGGCATCTGCGCCACGCCGTTGTAGGTCTCCCTGGGCGTCACGCCGACCAGGTCGAAGAGGGTGGGGGCGATGTCGATGGCGTGGACGAACTGGGCCCGGACCGCTCCGGTGTCGGAGATTCCCTTCGGCCAGGAGATGACCAGCGGTGTGCGCACGCCGCCTGCGTAGGTGTTCTGTTTGTACCAGCGCAGGGGAGTGTTGGCCGCCTGCGCCCAGCCCCAGGGGATGTTGGTCTGCGAGCGGGGGCCGCCGATGGTGTCGAAGCGTTCCAGGTTGAACTCCACGGTGCAGAAGCGGTCCTCTTCGTAGGTGACGATGTCGGCGCCGCCGTCGGGTCCGCCCTCCTGGCTGGCGCCGTTGTCGGAGAGGACCACCACGATGGTGTTGTCGAGTCGCCCGATCGAATCCAGGAAGCCGACCAGCCTGCCCAGTTCGGCGTCGGTGTGGTCCAACATGGCGGCGTATGCCTCCTGGAAACGGGCGAAGAGGCGCTGCTGATCTGAGGTCAGGTTCGCCCATTCCTCGACTCCGGGGTTGAGCGGCGCCAGGGTGGCGTCCTCGGGGATGATGCCCAGTTCCTTCTGTCTTTGGAACCGCCGCGTCCGGATCACATCCCAGCCCTCGTCGTAGCGGCCCCGGTACTTGTCGAGGTAATCCTTGGGCGCCTGGTGGGGGCAGTGGGCGGTGCCGAAGGCCAGGTACAGGAAGAAGGGCTGTTCGGGTTTGACCGACACCTGGTCTCTGACATAGGAGATGGCGTGGTCGATGAGGTCCTCGGTGAGGTGGTAGCCGTCCTCGGGTCGCGCGGGCGGGTCGACGCGGTGGTTGTCCTCCACCACGTCAGGGTGGAAGTGATCGGTGAGGGCGTCCAGGAACCCGTAGTAGCGGCCGAAACCCCGTCCCAGGGGCCACTGGTCGTAGGGTCCCACCGCGGTGGTGTCCTCCAGCGGCGCCAGGTGCCACTTGCCGATGGCGAGAGTCCCGTATCCCGCGCCCTGGAGGACCTCTGCCATGGTGGCGGCCGACTCGGTGACCCGTCCCCGGTAGCCGGGGAACCCGGAGTCGACGTTGGAGAGGTAGGCCATCCCGACGCTGTGGTGGTTGCGCCCGGTGAGAAGGCAGGCGCGGGTGGGCGAGCACAGGGGGGTGACGTTGAAGTCGTTGAAACGTATGCCCCCGTCGGCCAGTGAGTCGATGGTGGGCGTCTCGATCTCGGCGCCGTAGCACCCCAGCCCGGCAAACCCCACGTCGTCGAGCACCACCACCACCACGTCCGGTTTGCCGCGGGCGTCGTTCTCCATGGGTGGCCACCAGGGGACCGAGGTGCGGAAATCGGGGCCGATCACCCCCGGGAAATCGGCGTCCGAGGGGGATTGTTCAAGGTCTTGTTGCTCGGGCGACTTCGCGCTGGATCCCATGGAGAGCTCACCGTCCTTTCTTTTCGGGGTCCCACCGGAAACGGCCTGGTGGTTGTTCGCCTTTCGCTTGGCCGTTGCGAACATCGGTAACCATACTTCACCCGATGACAGGCTTCGACGCGGCCATTGGCGGCCAGGGTTCCCAGGTCCGGGCGGAGACCGAGCCGTTTGTGATCGAATCGGTGTCGGTGGAGGTCTACCGCGCTCCGACCGCTCGCCCCGTGCGCACCTCTTTTGGGACAATGACCGATCGCCCGGCTGTGGTGGTCGGGGTGCGATCGTCGGGAGGGAGCATCGGGTATGGAGAGGCATGGTGCAATTTCCCGGCTCCTGCCGCCGAATACCGCGCCCGGTTGATCCTGGATGTGCTTGCGCCCTTGGTCGTCGGTCGGCGCTGGTCCCATCCGAAGGCGGCCTTTGATCATCTCTCGGCCAGGACCGGGATCCTCGCGATCCAGGCGGGGGAGCCCGGACCGCTCTCTCAGGCGATCGCCGGAATTGACATCGCCCTGTGGGACTTGGTGGCCCGGCGTGCCGGGATGCCGCTGTGGAGGTATCTGGGTGGGAACGGCGGCGATGGGTCGGTGCCTGCCTATGCCAGCGGGATCGGGCCGGATGGAGTCGCCGAACAGGCGAGGGAGGCCGCCGAGGCCGGCCACCGGGCCTTCAAGCTCAAGGTCGGCTTCGGAGAGGAGACCGACCTGGCCAACCTCGAGGCGCTGCGGCGGTTGCTGGGTCCGGATGCGCCCGCGGCGGTGGACGCCAACCAGGCCTGGACACCTGCGGAAGCGACCCGGTGGAGCAGGGTTTTGGGGCACTACTCGCCGATGTGGCTGGAGGAGCCGATCCCGGCCGACTGCTCGGAATCGGTGTGGGCCGAGTTGGCCGGGGCCACTCCGATCCCCCTGGCGGGAGGGGAGAACCTGGTGGGAGAGGGCGAGTTTCATCGGGCCGTGCGCCTGGGCGCGTTGGCCGTCATACAACCCGACGTCACCAAATGGGGCGGGATCTCCGGTTGTCTGCCCCTGGCGCGGGAGATCATCGATGCGCGAAGACGTTTTTGCCCGCACCACCTGGGCGGTGGCATCGGCTTGTTGGCCTCCGCTCATCTGCTGGCGGCGGCGGGAGGCGACGGCCTGCTGGAGGTGGACTGCAATCCCAACCCGCTCCGTGAGGGTCTTGCCCGGCCCTTCCCCGGGCTTTCGGACGGGCGTCTGCACCTGAGTGAGGCGCCGGGCCTGGGGGTGGGCCCGGACCGGGCATTGGCGCCCCTGCGGACCTTGGGGGACACCCACGGGGAGTGAGAAGAGATGGACGGTAGGGGTGGTGGGCGGCGTTAGTGGCCGTCGGGACGCAAGGGATGTCGCCATCGGAGTCCCGGGAACCGGTTGAAGTCGGAGTCAGTTGACACCATTGTGCAGCCATGTTCCACAGCGACCGCGGCGTGTTGAGCGTCGGCTACCAGCTTCCCGGAGGCCCCGGATTCACGGCACAGACTCTCGAAGATCTCCAGATGGTCGGGACCGGGGCCCACGAGGCGCGCCTTGGGCCGCTCCACGAGTGAAGAAACGAAAGCGAAGGACCGGTCGAGAGTGGACGGAGGACTGAAGACCCGTGGGTTGGTCACGATGCGGAGAAAACCGGCGAGAACCAGGACGGACAGGGCGAAGGGTTCAGGTCCCGTTGCCATACGGGTGATCCAGGCCGCGTACTCAGGGTGATCGACGGTCGAGTCTTCAACATGGGCGTATACCAGGACATTGACATCGGCAAGCAACATCCGCAATCACCGACCGCCGGACCCGAAACGGGCTTCGTCATCTCGGACGTCGAGCGTTCTGGGCCGATCCAGATCGACTTCCGGGAGAGGGTGGACTCCCCGCACGGTGATCAACTCGAAGGGAGGTTGCTCTGAGGGCTCGGGACGCTTCAGGGCATCGTCCAACGTGTGGGAAATGAATGCGCTCACGCTGAGACCACGGGCTGTCGCTGCCCGGCCTACCTGCTTCGCAAGGCGATCCTCGAGAGAGATCGTCGTTCGCATGATGCTGTAGCATAATAGGTACGCATCAGTGCATAACCAGGTTTGGCGAAGGGGTCCATCGGCGCAGCGCGTGGGCTGAGGTGGGAGCCGGGTTTACAGGCCGAGCCGCGCCTGGGACGGGGCGCCGTTGGGCATCCGGGGCGACACCGCGGGCGAGGAGGCTTAAAGGAGTGGGGTGATCCGGGGCCCGTCTGCCTCACATTGTGCATTGGTCCCGGGGCGGGCTAGGATTGTTAGGCGAACTTGCAGATAGCGGATTGGACTTTTCGCATCGGCAGGTCGGTGAAACCCTTGTTGAATAAGAGGAGGACCAAGAAGATGCATCGTTCTCGATATGCGCGCTGGCTGATCGTGGCCGCGTGCCTGATGCTGGTGGCTGCGGCCTGCGGCGATGATGATGATCCCGCCGCCACGACTGCCGCTCCCACCACCACCGCGGCGCCTGCGACGACCGCCGCACCCACCACCACCGAAGCTCCCGCGGAGGAGCCCATGGACGAGGAAGAGCCCATGGACGAGGAAGAGCCCATGATGGGCCCCACCGGTCCGGGACTCCTGGACGTGGACGACTCCGAAGTGGGCGGAATGAGCTGGGATGAGATCGTGGCCGCCGCCGACGGCGGACGGGTCAACTGGTTCATGTGGGGTGGCAGCGCCACCATTAACGCCTACGTGAACGAGTGGGTCGGCGCCGAACTCAGTTCCCGTTACAACATAGACCTCAACCAGGTGAGGGTCACCGACACCGTCAACGTGGTGGACACGGTGATCAGCGAGACCGAGGCCGGCGAGTACACCAGCGGCTCCGTGGACCTGATCTGGATCAACGGTGAGAACTTCCGCACCATGGTGCAGGGTGGCCTGCTGCTGTGCGGCTACTGGGACCTGCTGCCCGCCTTCGAGAACGTGGACATGAATGACGGGACCCTGACATTCGACTTCGGCACCCCGGTCGACGAGTGCGAAGTGCCCTGGAACAAGGCACAGTCGGCAGTGTTCTACAACAGCGACCTGTTGCCCGATCCTCCCGCCGACATGGACGCCCTGCTGGCCCATGCCTGCGCCAACCCCGGGACCTTCACCTACCCGGCGCCTCCGGACTTCACCGGAAGCGTGTTCGTGCGTCACGTGTTCTACAACGAGGCCAACAAGATCCTCCCCGGCGGCTTGAACGATCTCCTGGTCCCATTCGACCAGGCTCTCTACGACCAGGTGGCCGATGCGACCTGGAAGACCCTGAACGACCTCGAGCCCTGCCTGTGGCGTGAAGGCACCACCTACCCGGTGGACCAGCCGGCCCTGGAGACCCTGTACTCCAACTCCGAGGTCACCCACTTCCTGGCCTACGGTCCCGCGTCTGCGGGTTCCAAGGTGGACACCGGCGTCTTCCCCGAGTCGACTCGCACCTACGGTCTGACGAGCGGCCAGATCGGGAACACCAACTTCGTGGCCATTCCCTACAACTCGCCGAACAAGGCAGCCACCCTGGTGGCGGCGAACTTCCTGTTGAGCCTTGACGCGCAGTTGCAGAAGGCCTATCCCGACGTGTGGGGCCAGATCAATGTGCTCAACGCCGAGTCGCAGGCCGCATTCGCCGACGTTCCCAGGCACGCCTCCGTGGTGGACCCCGGTGAAATCTCCGGACTCCCCGAACTGCGGGGCGACTGGGTTCCCATCATCGAGGAAGGCTGGCGCGCCAACGTAGCCGAGCAGTAAACCACCAACCGACCTAGAACGAGGAAAGTGACCGGTGGCCGACAAGCCGCCGGTCACTCTTCTGTAAGGGCTTCAACCCCGGGGTTGGCAGGTGAGCTTTGGTGATAATGTTCCCTCATGTGTGGCTGCGCTCTCCCCCCGAAACAGCGGGGCTCCACAACAAGGCGGGCATGAAACACTCCGGTCATGAAAGACAGGTACAGACCGCACACGTCACGAACGCGGCCCTTGGCTTTAGCGGGCAGGAGGGCTGAAAGTGTCCTGGACCGGCGATCGGGCATGGGAGAAGGATCCCATCGGACGTATAACCGGGTGAGTCCTGCCAGCGACTGCAAACCCTTTGTCAGGAGGCGGCCCATCAGGCAAGCCTTGCCGCGTGCCGGACCTGCGGTCCGCCGGCAGGCACCGCTCGACCATCAGGACAGTGGCGGCATCGCAGGGGCAAGGGCCGACTTGGTAGAAGCAGCACGGGTCCGTGCTTAAACCGGGGCGGGGCAAACCCGCACTGTTGGTTGCCGGCAGCGTCGTAGCCAGTTCTACTTTTCCCCTCATTATTGACTTCGTGCCGTCGGGTCATCTCGGGTTCGCCTCGGGACTGTTGATCGGCGGAGGCGTCGGCGCTGGGATATATGTGTTTGTCGTTTACCGGCGGTGGATCGCCAACAGGCAGGCCGTGAGACTGTTGATTCGCAGGGGGTTCGCCCGGGAAACCGGGTCGGGACCTCAGCGGTGGATGGCCCTTGGGATCGGCGCCCAGTTCAGCATTCTGCTGGTTGTGTGGTCGGCTTCCTATGTGGACCCGGGGGTCTCGTCGATCCTCAACAGCCTGTACGTTGTGTTCTTCGTGTTTGGCCTGTCGCGATATTCCCGGGACGAGGCAAGGTACCAGACCGTGACCGGCAGACAGTACGCCCTGCTGTTCCTGGCGTTTGTGGGGGTGGTCCTGGTCATATGGGGATCGACTGATCGGACCGGGACGGTCACCGCCGTGCCATGGCAACTGTTCGGCATGCTTCTCGGACTGTTGTCAGCGGTCCTGGCAGCGTTCAGTTCCGCCGGGTACAGGTGGGCTTTCGCCATGCGAAGGCAACTCCAAGGTCTCGACCGTGTTCGGGGAGCTACCCCGGTTCAAATGGAGACAGCCTGTTCGCTGCTGGTGTACGGCGCCGGGAACGTGGTGGCGAGCTTATGCGCCTTGGGGTTTGCCCAGGCAACCGGCGACGGTATCAACATGGAGGTGTTCCTATGGGCGGCAGTGTACGGGGGGACCCTCTTCAACGTGAGCACGGTGCTGCTGAGAAAAGCCAACCTGCTGACGCCCGACCTGACCATCAATAACATCGTCTACGCCTCTCCACCGCTGGCGCTGGTGTGGCTGGGCTGGTTCTCCGAAATCAACGTTCCCACGATCGGGCTGGTCATCGCCGGCGTCGGCGCCATAACAGCCGCGAACGTGCTCCTGGGTTCTGCCCTGCAACGCAAATGAGACCCATCCCCGGTGTCAGACCACCGGCAGGGGGGCCAACGCCTCGATGTCGGTCACCACGTCGATGATTACCGGCTGTTGGGCCGCCAATGCTCGTTCCATGGCGGTGCGGAGCCTGCCGGGCCTGGTCACCCGGATACCCATGGCTCCCATGCCCTCGGCGAGCCGGGCGAAGTCCACGTCGGTGAAGGTCCAGAGGCGCCGTCCCTCCGGGGTCTGGCGTCCGCCGTAGGCGCGGTCGAAGCCGATGGTCGACTGGTTGCCCGAGGAGTTGTTGTTCACCACGGTGACGGTGTTGATGCCCCATCGGACCGCGGTCTCAACCTCGGCTATGTGGTACCAGAAACCCCCGTCGCCTGTGAAACACACCACGGGGCGGTCGGCAGCGGCGCACTTGGCGCCCAGGGAGGCCGGGAAGGCCCAGCCCAGGTGACCGGCGCTGCGCAGGTAGTCCTGGTGGGATGAACGGGTGTCGAACATGCCTCCCATCCACATGCCGGCGTGCCCGGTGTCGACCACCACGCAGGCGTCGTCCGGCAGCAGCGAGGTCAACTCCGAACAGATCCGCTCGGGGCGGATGGGGACCGCCTCGGAATCGAGATGGCCCCGGTGCTGTTCTCGCCAGGCGTCGACCTCCCGGCGTGCTTCGGCCCGCCACCCGGAGCGTCCCGGACTCCGCGGTCCGGCCCGTTCCAGCAGGGCGGCCAGAGTCATGCGGGCATCGGCGTTGATGGCGACTGCCAGGGGGTAGTTACGACCCAGGACGTCGGGGCTGATGTCGATCTGGATGGCGGTCACTCCCGGCGCCGGGACCCTCCACGAGTGGGTGGTCATGCTGCCGGCGCTCGAACCGATGAAGCACACCAGGTCGGCGCGGTTGGTCACCCGGTTGGCGGCGCTCCGGGAGTACCTGCCGATCACACCCACCGCCAGCGGATGGGCGCCGGAGATGGTGTCCTTCCCGTTGAGGGAGGTCACCACCGGAATGGACAGACGTTCGGCCAGGGCCACCAGTTGGCTTGATGCGCGGGATGCCCGGACGCCTCCTCCCGCCACGATCACCGGCCGGCGGGCGCGGTCCAAGAGGTCCAGGGCTGCAGCCACGTCTTCGGGCCGGGGGAGGGGTCGCGCCGCCGGGGCAGATGCGAATCGCTGGTCGACCCACGGGTCGAGGTCGCCCTCGTCGAGGTCGATCTGGCCCTCGTTGCCCGCCAACTGGACATGGGCCGGTCCCGGACGGCCCGACACCGCGGCGCGGAAGGCCTGCCGGACCGAGTCGGGGATCCGCTCCACCCGGTAGACGGCCGTGTTGAATTTGGTGACGTTCACAAAGGCGGGCAGATCGTCCACCTCCTGGTAGACGCCCCGGCCGGCCATGGTCGGATGGAGGCCTCCGGTGAACGCCACCACCGGGGAGTTGGCCAGGTACGCGTCACGCAACCCGGCCGCCAGGTTGAGCGCGCCCACCGCCTGCGCCATGCACACCCCGGGCCGGCCCGCCACCCTGGCGAAGCCGTCGGCCATGTAGGCGGCCGGTTTCTCGCCATGCGTCTGGATGCGGTGCACCCCGAACCGCTCCAACTCCACCATGGTGCGCCGCGCTATGGCAGGGACCATGAAGACATGGGTTATCCCGTATCCGTTGAGCATCTCGGCGAGCGCCCGGGCGCCAGTGATCATGATGGACACCCTAATAGGATCTGTTGGTCGGAGGCTCCGTTACTCCCAGTGCATTTTCCTGGGTTGGGGGTGCTAGGAATACTTGGCGCCTTTCCGGATCCTCCTCCTCCTTTCCCTGACCAGGTAGGCCACCCGGGCCGAACTTCGAATGGTGATGGGAACAAAGACCCTTCTCAAAGTCTTCGGCTGGGGCCGCTCCACGAACCGGATGATGGTGAAGACCGCAAACGCGCCATGGAAAGTCGTCAGGGCCATCCACATCCCGTCCGGTCCCACCAGGCTCATCACGCCGGAAGTGAGCACCGGGCCGGCGATGGCGCCCAGCCCCATGAAGGTGACCAGGGCGGCCATGCCCGGGACGAGCTGGGAGCGTTCCAGCAGGTCGTTCATGTGGCTCATCGAGAGGGCGTACACCGGGAAGGTGAAGGCGCCGTAGGCCAGCATCACGCCGGTGAATGCCGTCGGACCCATGGGGCCGGTCGACATCATCAGGCACAGAGCGAAGGCGCTCACGGTGACGGCCAGGATCACCCGTCGGCGGGGGATGCGGTCCGACAGCCTCCCCAGGGGGATCATCGCCGAGGAGCCCATCATCAGGGCGCCCATGGCCCATCCCACCTGGGTGGTGGTGAGCCCGACCTCGGCGCTGTAGACCGGCCCCATGGTGAGGATGGCCCCCTGGGTGAGACCCGCGGCGGTGGCGCCCACGATGGCCAGCGGGGCTGTGCGATACACGGCCCTGATCTTGGCTCTCCTGCGTTCGGGAATCTCCGGTGGGTCGATGCGGGTCAACGACAGCGGCACCAGAGAGAGTGAGAACATGATCGAGACGAGAATGAACAGCGCAAAGCCGCCGGGATCGGCGGCGCTGATCAGAAGTTGCCCGACCGACATGCCACCCATCCCCATCATCATGTAGATGCCGAGAACCCGACCCCGGTTCCGGTTGGTGACCTGGTTGTTCAACCAGCTGTCGGCGGTGATGTAGATCCCGGAAATGCAGAAACCCGCAGCCATGCGCAGGACGAACCACGCAGGTGGACTGAGAATCAGCGAATGCAGCAGCATGACCGAGGACATCATCGCCGCCAGACCTGCGAACACCCTTATGTGTCCCACGTTGGCCAACAGGCTCCCGACGAAACGACTCCCGGCCAGAAAGCCCACGTAAAACCCCGACAGGGCTATCCCGGCCGCCAGTTCGGAGAACTCCTCGATGGTGGAACGAACGCCCAGCAGGGAGGTGCCCAGGCCGTGGCCGATGCCGAGCAGGCACATCGACATAAACAGCGCGGTCAGATGCTTCATAGCGGTGGAACTCTCCTTATGTGGGAGTGGCGTTTAGCCTTCGACAAAGGCTCATGGGAAACGGCTGCCGAACGATCTTCGGGGGTTGGAAACCGCCGGTCTCCCCTTTAACAATCCGTTCAGAATTCTACAGCACCTTTCTCTCTCAGAATCCGGGGTTTCCACCGATCGCCGGACTCTTCTCGGGGGTTTTGACATCCTGGGCGGTATGGGCGGTCCCGGGCGCCGGCGCCCGGTGGCGGCGGGGTCACGGAGCGTCGGTTACGCCTGCCCCGCTCTGTTCGGGATCCGGTTGGCCGACGGGTCGGTCAGGTACCGGTCCAGCGGGGAGGGCGTCTTTCGGCGAAGGCCGCCGGTCCCTCGATGGCGTCGGAGGAGTCGAGTGCCCTCCGGTATGAGGACACCTGGCCCGATCGGATGTGAGCCAGGGCCTCCGCCACCCCCATCTGCGAGGTGGCCCGGATCATCTCCAACACGGCTTCGATCGCCAGGGGAGCGGCTTCGCAGATCCGTTCCGCCACCCGCCGCGCGGCAGGCATGAGTTCGCCCGCGGGGACCACCCGGTTCACCAACCCCCATCCCAGGGCCTGCTCCATGTCCACTCGCCTGCCCGTCAGGAGGATCTCCTTTGCCACCAGCGGAGGGATCTGTCTGGGGAGGCGGACGGCGCCGATGTCGGGGGGAAAGCCCATGAAGACCTCCGGGAGCAGGAACCGGGCGGTGTCGGCCGCCAGCACCAGGTCCGCCGCCAAAACGATCTCGAAGCCTCCTCCGGCGGCGATGCCGTTGACAGCGCAGATCACCGGCTTGTTGAGGCCCGGCAGTTCGGGGAAACCCCCGAAGCCTCCCACTCCCCAGTCCGCTTCATAGGACTCTCCCTCCGATGCGGCCTTGAGATCCCATCCCGCCGAGAAAAACCGGTCTCCGGCGCCGGTCAGGATGGCCACCCGGTAGGCGGGATCGTCCCGGAAGGCCGAGAAGACATCTCCCATCCGACGACTGGTTGCCGCGTCTATGGCATTTGCCTTCGGGCGGTTGACGGCAATCTCCAACACGGGAGGGTTCTCGGATACTTGGAGGTTTTGGCCCATTGGCACTCCAGTTTATGAAGGCCCGGGGCGGTCGCTTCACAGGCCCGAGCCAGCCCGCGCGTTTGTGATCAGTTACTGCCGCGGGCCGTCGCGAGCCACTGATCTACGCCGGCGCGGTTGGCGGCTATCCAGTCGGCGGCATGCCGGTGCACGTCTTCATCGGTGTTTTCCCCGAGGTTGTATGCCACATTCTGCAATGTCACATCAACCGGGTTGATAACCACCAGTTCCAGCAGTCGGGCTGCGGCTGGGTGGGCAGTCAGGAAGTCGTTGTTGGCGGTGACGCGAATGTCGGCTCTGTCCCATCCCAGGTTGCAGGGATCGGCTGAGCAATGACCTGCTGCCCATTCGGATGGGCCTCTCAGTTGCGTCGGTGATATGGATTCTTCCGAAGTGGACAGCCAGATGGCATTGTCGCCGGGTCGCAGGTCGGCCACATAGGAACTGGGGCCCCAGGTAAGGGCGATATACGGGAGACCGGCGGTGTCCCTGCCCAGCGCTTCGGCGAACAGGACGTCGTAGGAACCGACCTCCAACTGTTCGACGGAGGCCCAGCCGGCATTCTCGATGATCGTTTCGATGTTGAGGTGACATCCCCATCCCTCGGGGCATCCCAACAATTGAAGGACGCCGTCGTCGGGTATGGTGTCGGTGGCGTCGTAGATTGCGAATAATGCGGGATCATTGACAATCTGATCAAGGGTCCTGATACCGTGCTCTTCGACCAGACTCCGGTTGGTGACGAATCCCTGCACCGCTCCGGCGCGCATCTGCCAGCCCAGGGTGGTGAGATGGTCCCTCACCAGTGAACCGTCGGGCATCCCGGCGTTCAGGAACTCGTCGTGATTGGGAAACCAGGAGTTGACCCAGAAGTCGAATTCACCGTTGGCCATGGCTATGAAGGCGTTGGAAGGCGCCAATTCCAGGTCGGCGGGGTGGCTTACCTCATAGCCGAGTTCGGTGAGCAGAGCCGCGTAGATGGCAGCCTGCATGTAGCCGGTCGACCAGTTGGCCCGCGCCATGGTGACCTTGACGCCCTCACCGGGGCGATTCTCGGTGTGGCTCGCTTCGGCTGATGAATCAGCAGGCCGCTCTTGTTGGGCGAGAGCGGCGGTGGAAGGCGGGGCCTCTTCCCCGGCGCCGGGTGCGTCATCTGTCCCGGTCCCACAGGCCGGCAGGAGCGCCAGCGCTGATAGAGCAACCACCCGCAGAAACCATGCTCTCCCTCCGGTTCCGGCTCGAGGCGCGCTACTCACCAGACTTGCACTTTCGATCCCGGGCGGAGAGCTAACCCTGGGAGGACAAGAGGCGGCTTTTCGTGCTTGGAGAGTTTGATTCATTGGCCCTTGTGCAGTCGGGTCACCTTCCGGCCAGGAGCGCCGCATCCAGCCAGGTGTCCACGGCGTGGCGATTGGCTTCGATCCATTGGGCGGCGTGGCGGTGGATGTCCTCCTCGGTGTTCTCGCCAAGGCCGTACGCCACGTTCTGCAAGGCGACATCAACGGGGCTGATCACCACCAACTCGAACACGGTGGCGGCAGCCGGGTTGGCCTCAAGGAAGTCGTTGCGGGCCGTGACGCGGATGTCCGCTGCGTCCCAGCCGAGGTTGCAGGGGTCGGCGGAGCACTGTCCCGCTTCCAGGGTCGACGGTCCCTCGGTCTGGCTGGGGGAGATCGACTCATCGGATGTGGAGAGCCAGACCGCATTGTCGCCGGGGCGAAGGTCGACCACATACGAACTCGGCGCCCAGGAATAGACGATGTAGGGGGCGCCGTCGGCGTCACGGGCAACAGCCTCGGCGATCAGGACGTCGTAGGAGCCAACCTCCAACTGCTCAACGTCGGCCCAGCCGGCGTTCTCGATCCAGGCGTCGATGGTCAGATGACACCCCCATCCCTCGGGGCAGCCCAGCAACTGGAGCACGCCGTCGCCGGGGTTGGTGTCGCCGGCGTCGAAGATGGCGAACAACGCCGGATCGTTCACGATCTGATCGAGCGTCTCGATACCGTGTTCGTCCACCAGGTCTTTGTTGGTGAGGACTCCCTGCAGGCCACCGGTGCGCATCTCCCAGCCGAGCACCGTCAGGTGGTCGCTGACCAGGGTGCCGTCG
>CAYWGY010000050.1:0-13314 GCA_964458055.1 uncultured Acidimicrobiaceae bacterium
ATTCGACGACTTGAAGGACCGAGTGTTCGAAGTCCGTCTGGAGGTTGAGAAGGTACGCACGGAGATGGGGGAGAATAAGTCGGAGTTGTTGGATCGGATGAATGGGGAGTTTGGGAAGGTTCGGGTGGAGATGGGGGAGTTGAAGTCGGAGTTGTTGGATCGGATGAATGGGGTAGAGGGGAATCTGCGTACTGAGATCGCCGAGTTCAAGAAGAGCGCCGGCCGCTGGCTGGCATTCGGGATGTCCTTCATAACGGTGTTGATCACCCTGGTGTCCCTGCTGGGGTAGTTGATCTCCCGGGCGGGGCCGGACCACTGCATGTGCGGTGGCGCGATCACGGTCTCGGCTGCTTTTCGTCACAAAGTTCAGGGCCGGCTCAGGTACCTCCCGTGCGGCTCATCCGATAGGGCGCCGTCATTGAGGATGATCCGCCCGCGCAGAATGGTGTGGGTAACCGCACAGGTCATGCGATAGCCCTCGAAGGGCGTGTATTCCTGGGTCGACTCCGAGTCCTCGGCTCGGACCACCCAGGAAGCCTCCGGATCCACCAGGGCCAGGTCGGCGTCGAGGCCGGGGGCGATGTCGCCCTTGCTGGACAGACCATACCGGCGTGCGGTGTTCCGGGAGGTGAGCTCCGCAACCCGTCCCAGGGGCACTCCCCGCGACACTGCCTCGGTTATCAGGCCCGCCAGCAGGTATTCGGCGCCGCCGAAGCCGGCCTTGGCGGCGAAAACGTCTTCGGGTGGCTGGCCGAATTTGGTCTCCGAGCGGCAGCACGCGTGGTCGCTCACCACCCAGTCCACCGCTCCCCGTTCCAGGGCATCCCAGAGAGCCTCCACGTCTGCCCGGGAGCGGATTGGAGGATTCACCTTCCCGCCGATATCGGTGGAACGCTCGATGTCGGTGAGCAGGTGCCCGATGGTCACCTCCCGCCGGATGTCGAGATCCGGGTAGGTCACCGACGCCATTTCGGCTGCCTCCATCGCTCGGGCCGAGGAGAGGTGCAGCAGGTTGAGATTGGGGAACCCGGTGACGTGGCCGAGATAGGCGGCTATGGTCACCGCCAGCCCCTCCGAATGGGGCGGACGGGAAGCCGCATATGCGGCCAGGCCGCGAGCGGAGGGGTCCTTCTCGACCCGTTCGGTGTAGGCCCGCATGATCTCAGCGGTCTCGCAGTGGAGAGAAAGCGAGAGGGTCTTGGCTAGTTCCGGGCGCCTCCGCACCAGTTCGGCCAGGCCTCTCATGACAAACTCGAAGTGGGCCAGGTCGTAACGCTCGCCGGGTGGGGTCATCAGGAACGCCGACTGGTCATCCGACTTTCCGTGGAGTCCATGGCCTCCATAGAACATGAATATCTTGAAGGAGCACACCCCGTGCTCATCCACCAACGCCTCCAACTCCCCGATGTGGGAGTCCTGCATGGGCGCCACGTGGAACCCGTAGTCGATGTGGGACCGACCCTCTGTCCGGGCAAGCACCTCGGGCATGAAGTCGAGGTACGATCCTCCCCGGTCCAGGTAGTACTGGCCCGTCCGTATGTAGGTGATCCCGGCGGTGACTCCGCCCTGGGCGGAAGCCCGGCTCTCGGAGCGGGTGTCATCCTCCAAGGGGTTGTAGATGCCCCAGTGCTGGTGGGAGTCCACCACCCCCGGGAACGCCCACAGTCCATGGGCGTCCACTTCCCGGGCGGCTCCGCTGTCGATCCGACCACCCACTTCCACGAACTTTCCGTTCGAGATGCCGATGTCTCCCGTCTCGGGCCCTCCGGCGCCCGGCCGCACGATGACAGCCCCTCGCAGTATCAGGTCGTACCTGCTCATGCCCGGACCCTCCATCGGTCCTCAAGCATCGACGGTGCCTTCTGTGGCTTCAACATGAGTTTCCCTTTCTACCGATCTGCCCGCTAAGTCGGGGCCCAGGCCCCCTTTCCACAGTTGACGAACCAGCCACCGTCCCAATGACAGCGCCGGCCCGACGCTCATCCCCCCTGCGAAGTTGCTTCCGCTGAACTGTCCCATGCCCAGCAACTCTCCCACGCAGTGCACCGATCCCAGAGTCGATCCGTCAGCAAGGACCGGGCGGAGCATCCCGTCCACCGCCGGTCCTCCCCTGCTGAGCAACATCCCGCCCACGCTCTGCACTCCCCAGAAGGGGGGACGTCGGATGGGAAGAGGGCGGTGGGTGCGACCGAAGGGATCGACCCCCCGGTTCCATTCCTCGATGGTGCGGCGGAGGCCGTCGTGGTCGATCTCCAATCGGGCGGCGAGTGCCTCCAAGGTGTCGCAGCGGTGGAGCCACCGGCCGCGTCCCGCCTCGTCCAGCATGTCCGCTCTGGTCCAGTCCGGTCCGATCGCCGGCGGAGCCGTCCGGAATATCCGCTCGTCCCAGATGGCTGCCATGGACAGACCCGGGAGCGTTCTCAGCGCCTGCTCTCGGTGGAAGGGACTCTTGGTATCCTCATCCACGAATCTGGCTCCTGCCGTGTCCACCCATATCTCCCACGGTTCCCGGATGGAGGCGTTCACCACCACCCGGGCCCGGTGCATGGGAATACCGAAACCGGGGCGGTCGGGGTCGGGGATCATCCCCATGGTGGGCACGTAGGTGTTGTTGGCCACCACCCTGGCGCCGTACTTCCGGAGGGCGCGGAGGCCATCGCCGGTGGCATGGGGCCGGCACCCTGTGAGGGCTTCCCCGAAGGGCGCCTGCAATTCGGCCACCAACTCCCGGCTGGCCGCGTATCCGCCGGTGGCCAAGATGGTCACAGAGGCCCGGAACTCCTCGCCGCCGGCAGTGAGCACGCCCGCAACCCTCCCGTCTTCGACGAGTAGGTCCGTCATCATCCGGCCGGTGACCACCTCCACCGACCGATGGCGTTCCAGGGCCTTCTCCAGGGTGTGCATGAGAGGGAGTCCACCCCGGAGCAGGTCCTCGCCACCCCAGAAGGTGCGAGGCTTGGAATAGCGCTCGTGGCCCGACACGAAGCCGGGAGAGTCCGCAGCGAAGGGGAAACCGAGGGACTCGAGCCAGTCGACGGCAGCCGCCGCCTCCCTGGTCGCCATCTCGATGAGGTGGGGGGTACCCTCCCCATCGGCCATCCGTTCCACTTCCGCACGGTGCTCGTCGGCGGTGTCGATGATTCCTCGATCCCGCTGGCGACGGGCCCCGGCTGCAGAGAAGTGCCCGGAGGACCAGTGGAGTTGTCCCCCCACACGGTGGGTCTTCTCCAGCACGATGGTGGGTATGCCCAACTCTCCCGCGGTCACCGCGGCCGCCAGTCCGGCGTTTCCTCCCCCGACTATCAGAAGGTCGGTGGCGTGGTCGGCACGACAGGGGGCCACGTTGATCACGCCCAGCCTGCGAAGGCGGCGTAGACGACATCGGCCACCCGCTTCGGGTGTTCCACGCACACCCAAGGTCCTCCCTCCACCCAGGTGGGCTCCACTCCGGCAAGGGTGGTTATCCCCGGCTCCAACCGGGAGAGGGCGTCCCCGGTGGCGAACACGGTCGCCAGAGGCACACCCGATCTCGATGCAGCCCCCAAGGTGGCTTCCAGATCAGTGGACAGCAGGGCTGCATAGGCGGTGTACCAGAGGGGGCCTGCCGACAACCGGTCGACCAGGATCCCATGCCGGTCGGAGAAGGGGGTGTCTTCTTCCAGGGAGTGGTTCAACTCCCTCCACAGGTCGGCGAGCCGCGACCCGTCGGCGGTGAAATGGTCGGGCTCCATTCTGGCGCCCAGCCTCTGGTACTTCTCTCGCCATGATCCGTAAAGGGGATAACCCATCAGGACTGCACCGTCCAAGGGGTGTCGGGCGGCGCAGGAGGCGGCAAGCACAGCGCCGGTGTGGTGGCCCACGACTGTGAGGCGGGCGGACGTCAGAGAGCGAGCGGCCTCGTAGAGGAGGTCGGTGTGGCGTTTGAGGCTCAGGGGCTCGGGTTGGCGGTCCGACATGCCGTAATCGAACATGTCGCCGGCCACCGAAGCCACCCCCCGGTCCGCCAGATCCCCCATCACCTTCGACCACATCCGCCCCGACGAAGGTGATTGGTGGAAGAAGAGCACGGCCCGCTCGCTGTCGAGGGCACCGGCGCTCAGGAAATGAAGTTGCCCCTCCGGAGTATCGACGAGATGTCGTCTCATCCGCCCGAGGCGTTGAGAGCGAATACGTGTCCCAGCCCGGCCCTGCCGAGATGTTCCTCCATTTCCGGCGCCTTGTAAGCAGTGGCGACATAGCCCATCATGTCCCGGAACATCCGTTCGTAGGGGCGGGCGGTGACGAAGCCGTGGGCGCCCGCCAGCCGGAAGGACTCCCTGGTCACCTCTTCGCACATCCGCCGCATGTGGTACATGGCGATCAGCATCCGATCCGCCCTCTCAACCTCGCCCATGGAAGGATCGCAGATCTTCTCTATGGTCCCGTACAGCACGAGGTCGCCGCTTTCCACCCAGTGACGGAGGCGGCCGAAAGTGGACTGCGCCCAGGGAATCTCCGAGCGACTTGCCAGGCTGGCGCCCTGCACGTTGACCCCGGTGGTGCCTTTCCGCTTGCGCAGGAACTCCTCCATGAAGTCGAGCATGCGGCGGGCATGTCCCAGCCACATCCCTCCCTTGGAGATCTGGGAACGGCCGGACCGGATGGTGTAACCCGCCGACCCCGACTCGTGTTCGTCCCGGAGACCGGGCTTGAGTTCGTCGAGATTGATCTCGAAGGCATAGCGTTCATCGACGAAGGCGTCCCTGATCTCGATGGTGTTGGTGGCGGTGGCCCGCAGACCCATCGCCGACCAGTCATCTCGGACCACCACCCCCGGGGTGTTCAAGGGTGGCTTGAGTATGAGGATGGTGCGTCCCACCGGACGGTCATCATCGTCCACCACCACCGCCACGGTCCCGGCATAGGTGGCGCCGGTTGAGTTGGTGGCGAAGCCGACCCGTCCCGAACCCTTCCAGCCGCCTTCGACCCGACGAAAACGAGCGCCCACCTTGGAGGCGTCTACCTCGTCGGCGGGAATGGAGGCGCCGCCGGCGAACATCGACTGGCTCTCCGCGCAGTCCCGGAGCAGGGCCTCCATGTGGGGGTTGCGGTCGGCGTGTTTGGCAATGATGTCCGCCACCACCCAGTGCATGTTGACACAGGCCGCCGTGGAAGGGTCTCCGTAGGCGATCTGCTCTACCGTCTTCGTCTGGGTGGCCACCGTGTGGTCGGGACCGCCGAAGCGGGACGCGACGTGCATGGCGGGCACTCCAATCGCCTTCAATGCATTTATGTTCTCGTGGGGATACCGGTTCTCTCGGTCGTACAGTCCGGCGCGTCCGAAGAAGTCCTCGGTCTTCACCGTCTTCTTCACCAATTCGATGTAGTCCCAGTCGATGTTGGACGTCATTGATCTCCTGCGTTTGTTTGGTATCCTAACAGTTCTCCGCAAGCCGCCCGGTGGGGAAGCATCTCCGGATGAGCCCCACCATTTCGCTGAGGCCCGTCTTCCACAGATCAAAGTCGAGTTCTTCGAGTTCTATCACCGTCGAGTTGGGGGGAAGGTGGGGAATGGCCCGCAGGGTCTGGACGGTCAGGTCGTCCTGTGCCATGATCACCACTACCGGCCGGTCCATCTCCACCATACGCTCGAGAGTCGGGTAGGCGAGCACCGCCCGGTAGGCGAGGTGGGCGTCGGCTGCGGAGAGGATGGACTCGGTGAAGAGTTCCTGCAGGTAGTGAGCATCTGTTGCGGGGCTGCGGATGACTGTTCGCTGCTCCCACATGCTCCGAACATGGGATCCGTCGTGGCGGGGTGCGGGCCGGGGGGCTGCGACCCTTCCCGGACCCTTTCGTTCCTCCACCTCCTGGCGGGTGTAGGCGGGGACCGCGACAAGGCCAACGCCCGCCACCCTGTCTCCAGCCTGATGAGCGAGTTCGATGGCCTCCACCGAGCCGGTGTGCGTGCCGACCACGTCAAATCGGTCCCACCCCAGTGCGTCGACGACTTCCAGGGTGGCGGCGGCGTACATCTCAATCGTGGGCGGCGTCTCGGGCGGGTCGGAGTACCCGAATCCCAGCCGGTCGGGAGCAGCCGTCGGCCGGTCCAGCAATTCCATGGCCGGCAGGTACATGCGGCCCGACCGGGGCGACATGTGGAGTAGCAGCAGGGGACGGCCCTGGCCCTCCCGGGTCCAAACATGGACCGACCCTCGCCGGGTGTCGATCAGGCGGCGCCGGGCGGCGCTCATCCGGGCTTGCGGCGCTCGGACACCAGGGCGAGGATGGCCGACCGCAACGATCCGTACACCGTTTGCCAGGTATCCGAGCCCACGGGATGGAACAGGCGGGACTCGACTTCCTCGAAAGCTGCATGCACATCGCTTTCGATCTGCTCACCCCGGGGGGTCAGTTCGACCAGCAGACGGCGGGCGTCGACGGGATCGGTGGAACGGATGATGAACCCCTGGTCTTCCAGTTCCTTGAGCACCAGGGACCCCGAAGCGCGGCTCAGGACCAGCATCTCGATCAACTCGGACTGGGGGAGGTTCCCGTCGGCAGACTGCCACAGCCGCACAAGGACGATTGCCTGGGCGAAGGTAAGGCCCAGCCGGCTCAGCTGAACGGCCAGTACTTCCTGCACCAGGCGGGAAAGTAGGGTGACGGCTCCCAGGTTGTGGGGACCTTCGGAGAAGTTCCGGCGAACCGGTGCGGGGTCGGCAAGTTCCTCTGGTGTCGTCGACATTCTTAACCTCCTTCAAACACTGTTCCCAGTTCACCCGGGAAATGGCATGCCACTTTCCTGCCCGCCGCCCGCTCCCGTAACGGCGGAGCGTCGGTGGTGCAGATCGGGCGGGCAATCGGGCAGCGGGTGTGGAAACGGCACGCGGGCGGGGGACTCAACGGGGAGGGGGGGTCGCCCCTGAGCACGATCCGCTCTCTGGTGCGCTCCACCTCCGGATCTGGGACCGGTGAGGCTGACAGCAACGAGGCTGTATAGGGATGGAATGGATCGAAGACCACTTCGGAGGTGGGGCCCTCTTCCACGATTTGACCCAGGTACATCACCGCGATCCGATCGGTGACCTGGTACACCAGGGCAAGGTCGTGGGCGATGATCAGGGTGGTCAGGCCGAAGCGCTGCTTGATCTCATACAGCACCGAGATCACCTGGGCCTGTATGGAGACATCAAGTGCTGAAACCGGCTCGTCGGCCACCAGGAACTCCGGGTTGAGTGCCAGCGCCCGGGCGATTGAGATGCGTTGTTTCTGGCCGCCGGAGAACTGGGCCGGGTAACGGTTCACAGCATCTGCTGGGAGACCCACGGCTTCCAGCAAGTGCTCGACCCTGACCGCCGTCTCCTCCCGGTCGGCTATACGATGAACCCGCATCGGTTCGGAGATAATTCTCCCGACCTTCATCTTCGGGTCGAGGCTGGCGAACGGGTCTTGGAAGACCATCTGCATGCGTTGGCGAAAAGGGCGCCGTTGGCGTGGGGTCAAAGAGGTCAGGTCGGTCCTGTCGAAGATCACCCGGCCCTGGTCGGGGTTGATGGCGCCCATGACAGTGAGCCCGAAGGTCGTTTTACCCGACCCCGACTCTCCCACCAGTCCCATCGTTTCCCCCTTCAGGACAGCCAGGCTGACTCCGTCCACGGCCGTCAGTGCCCGTCTGCCCACCCGGAAACGGACTACCAGGTCTTCGGTGCCGAGCAAGGTCGAGGTCATGCGGTCTCCGGATTCCAGCATGCCACCAGGTGACCGCTCAACTTCTCCGGCAGGGGCCGGTCGGTCTTGCACCGGTCGATGGCGCGCGGACAACGAGGAGCAAAGGCGCATCCGGCGCCCACATCCTCGGGCAAGGGAGGGGCGCCGGGGATGGGCGCCAGCGGCCGTCGTTCCCGCTCGAATCGGGGCACGGCCGACAACAGGCCGGAGGTATAGGGGTGCCCAGGTTGGCGCAGCACCTCATCGGTGGGGCCGACTTCCACGAAACGTCCGGCGTACATCACCGCTATCTCGTCGCTGATGGCTGCCGCCACGCCCAGGTCGTGGGTGATCAGCAGCAAAGCGGCATCAGTGATCCTCTCTGCCAGCAATTCGAGTATCTGGGCCTGGATGGTGGCGTCCAGGGCGGTCGTGGGCTCGTCGGCGATCAGAACGGCGGGACGGTTCACCAGGGCGAGGGCAATCATCACTCGCTGCCGCAATCCGCCGGACAACTGGTGGGGATAGACCTTGAGACGGGCTTCCGGATCCGGGATACCCACCGCCTCGATCATGGCAACGGCAACCAGGCGCGCCTCCTCCGAGGAAAGCCCCTGATGGCGTCGGATCACCTCCATGAGCACTGCGCCCACCGAGCGCACCGGATTCAGCCCGGACAGGGCATCCTGGAACACCATCGAGATGTTCTTGCCCCGCACCTTTGACCAGCCCTTGTCGTTCAGATCGGTCACATCGATGCCGTCCACCGATATCTTGGATGCCGCCGCCGATCCGGGCTTGGGCGTCAGACCCAGCAGCGCCAGGGACATCATCGACTTCCCCGCTCCGGATTCACCCACGATCGCCAGCGTGCGTCCCCTGTCCAGAGTGAAGGAGACACCGTTGACCACCTTCACCCGCCCGCGTCCCGGCGAGGGGAAGCTCACACAGAGATCTTCCACCTCCAGGGCCCGCCGGACGACTCTCGTCCGGGTTTGCGATGCGGGTGCGGGAACCGGGTTCAAGAGGGTTTAATCTCCTCCCAATAGGTGGCCAGTTGTTCGGTTGCGGGGGTGGGGATCCTTCCGGTCCACGTGGAGAGGCTCCGTTGGTGCCGCTCGGCACTGATCGAGCCCACAGCGTCGGGAACCAGTACCGTGTAGAAGTCCCGATCCCGGGCGCCGCGGACGGTGTTGTCCACGCACCCTTCAGTCACCTGCCCGGCCACCACCACCGTCTCCAGTCCGTGGGCCCGCATCAGCCCCTCCAGGGGAGTGTTGTGGAAGACTGTTGATCTGAGCTTGGGAATCACGATGTCGGACGGCTGTACATCGCACTCTTCAAATATCTCTGCGCCCCAGGTTCCTTCCATGGTGAAGAAGTCGGTCTGGTCCAGGGAGGTGAGACCCACGTTGGCATGGGTGGCCAGCCAGACCGGAGCGTCCGAGATGAATCCCTGCTTGATGATGTTCTGCGACCAGTACACCGGGACTCCGGCCCGGCGGGCGGCGCCGGCCAGCCTGTTCAGGTTGGGAGTGATGGCCTGCAGCATGGAGACATCCCACCCCCGGCCGGCATAGTACCCGTCGGGATGGGTGAAGTCGTTCTGCTGGTCGATGATCAAGAGGCCTGCCCGGCCGGGGAGGCACATCTCCTCCCAGGAGTCGTAGTAGAAGCGGTCGCCGATCCACTTCATGCGGACACCTGCATCTCCGCCAGGACCTGGTCGATAATCATGCGCTCCTCCTCCCGGGCGGCGAACAACGGGGAGCGAATGCTGGGAGTCGGCATCATCCCGGCCGCGTGGACGGCGTATTTGAGGCGCGCGGACCACCGGTAGCTGGGAGGCCGGTAGATGGCGTCCGCCAGCGGCACGAGAGCGGCCGCCGCCGCCCGGGCGTTGTCCAGGTCTCCACTCCAGCAGGCATCCTGCAGTCGCTTGACAGGCCCGACGAAATTCGCCAATCCGATGGTGCACCCGTCCGCTCCCAGCAGATAGTTGCCGAACAGACCCCTCTCGGTGGCGGTGAGGATGGCCAGGTCGGGGTTGGCGTTGCGCAGGGTGATGAGGTCTCGTTCGTACTCGATGGCGTCCTCGACTTCCTGCTTGATCCCGATCATGCCCGGTAGCGAAGCGACTTCGGCGAGGACATGCTGGGGCATCATCAGGTTGGTCTGGGGCCGGTACTGCATGAAGAATGTCGGTAGGGCCGAGGCAGCCGTGCACCGGCGGTAGAAGTCCACCACCGCCTCGGGGGCATAGGCGAAGGCGCCGCGGGCGAAGGAGAATGGCGAGAAGATCAGGATGGAGTCGGCGCCCATCTCGGCGGCGGACTCGGCGCGGGACCCGTATTTCCAGGCCGCTTGCACATGGACACCGGCCACGATCGGCACATCGGGACCCACCGCGTCCCGGACCACTCGTATGGCGGTGCGACGCTCTTCTCCCGACAGCATCATGTGCTCGCCGGTGTGACCGTTGACCAGGAATCCGGCGGCGCCTTCGTCGGTCTGCCGCCGGGCCAGGTCGGCCATGGCGTCCCACAGGATCCGGTTGTCGTCATCCTGGGGGGCGACTATGGCAGGGAATACTCCCCGGTATCTTGTGGTCATGGTTTCTCCTTTCGGGGGATTACTCGCCCACATGTACATTGAATTGATCAAGATCGCAGTGCTTGCGGGCAGGGCGTCCGGGCAACACCCAGCCAACCTCCCGCAAGACGCATCCGGTGACCTCCACCTGCCCCAGAGTCGATAGTTCCTCGTCGGGGGCATCGAAGAAGTCAACCTCGGCGGTTCCGTACACACCGCTGCCGAACCAGCCGTCTCGGGTTTCGATCACCAGCACCTCGGCAATGTCGTTGCCCCCTTGCGGCCCCGGAATGTGGCGGGCGGTGTAGAAGCCTCGGAACGGGGGGGTCGGCTGGGGCGGGGCGCCGGGGTCCAGTTCCGCTCGGATGCCCATCACCCGGTATCCCCAGCGGGATATGTCGGCGTCGAAACGGCTGACGCCCTCATCCAGGTCGTAGCGGCCCTTTCCCGGATAGGTGGTGGTCAGGCGGATGTCCGCCAGTTTCTTCGGCCACCCGAAGACTTCTCTTGCCTTGTAGAACGCCCAGTCGCGGTCGACCCACATGAAGATGTTGTACTGCCTGGTCGGCTCGCCCGGGAGGTTGGCCATCACCGTGAGGCACACCTCGTTGTACTGGCTGAAGTTGGGGGGAAGCGGTTGGCCATGCTCGGGGCGGCGTTTCAGGGAGTACACCTTGATGAAGCCCTGGTGGGGGTCCACCGCCTGCAGGGGCGGCGGTATCCACTTTGACAGATCGGCCTCGGCGCGGAAGGTGACATACAGGACCCTCCCCGTATAGCGGTCGGCCGTCATGGTGTAGGACAGCCGACGGGTGATCCCGAAGGGTTGGGAGGCGCCGATCAGATCCACCATCGTTTCCTCCGTTACTCCTTCTCGGCTTCCATCATCGCCAGGATCGATCCCGCTATTGTGCGGGTGGCGGCTACGGCTGCGGCCAACTCCAGGGCCTGCAGCACTTCTTGGCGGTCTGCCCCGGCGGCCATCGCCTTGCGGGCATGAGCGGCCACCACCGGCAGGGGGGACCCCGCACCCAGACATGCCACTGCCAGGACCATCTCCTTGGTCTTGGCTTCCAGGGCGTCCTTCTCATAGATGGTCTTGCGAAGGAAGGCGTCGTATGCCTCCAGCACCTCCGGATCGTGTTCTGCCAAGTAATGGTGCATGGGCAGGACCTTGCGACCAGCGGAGGTCATTCCCTCGAATATCTGTTCTGCGGTTTGGCTCATCTCTTCTCCTTTATCGGCCGTCATTGTTGATGGGTTCCCCGACCCCAGTACTGCAACAGTCCGTCCCCGATCATGTTGGCAGTGAGCACGGTGAGGACCACTGCCGACGCCGGCCCGTACATCATCCAGGGGGCCTCGAACAGGTTTATCCGGGAATCCGACAGCATGTTGCCCCAGGTCGGGTCCCGAAGCGAAGCGCCCAAACCGAGAAAGGAGAGTCCGGCCTCGGCCACCAACAGGTCGGCGAATATGAATGCGGACATCACCACCAGGGTGGGGCGGATACCCCGGACGATATAGGTGAGGACGATGCGGAGAGCACCCATTCCCATCAGCCGGGCGGCCATCACGTATTCCCGCTCCTTGACCCGCCTGGTCTCTGCATAGACCACCCGGGCGAACGACACCCACGCCACCAGGCCCAGCGATAGCGACAGGGCGAAGAACCCTCTTCCCACGACTCCGATGATGGCCACGGCCAGAACCAGGTAGGGAAAGGAGATGGCCACCTCCATGAATCGGGAAAGGGTGGAACGGATCCATCCCTCATTCCACCCGGCAATCATGCCCACAGTGGTCCCGATGGCGGCGGAGATGGCGGTTGCCAGCAGGGCGACGGGGATCGACCATCGGAACCCTGCCGCCACCCGGGCGAAGATGTCCTTTCCGAGTTTGTCGGTTCCCAACAGATGCCCGTCGGCGCCCGGGGGAAGGAGGCGGGCCGCCAGATCCTGTTTGCCCGGGTCGAAACCGGCGATCGACTGCCCCCACACGGTCAGGACGATCACTACCGCCAGACCGACTAGTCCTGCTACCAGCAACGCCGGTGCGCCGAGCCTGGAGTGGGGGAGGAAGCGACGGGTCAGCCCGGCCGGCTGTTGGCTGCTCACACCCGGACGCTCCTCAACCGGGGATCCGCCAACGGGATCAGCACGTCCACGAGGGCTTGGACCGCGAACACCAGGACGGCAACCACTGCCACCGTGGCCTGGACCACCGGGAAGTCCAGGGCGCGCACCGCCTCGATCAGTTGCAGGCCCACCCCGGGCCAGGCAAACAGGGTTTCGGTGATCAGGGAACCTGACAGCAGAAACCCGAACTGGACTCCCACCAGGGCCAGGGTACCCACCAGGGTGTTGGGCAGGACGTGTCTGAACAGAACGGCCCGGTTTGTTGCGCCCGAGGCCCGGGCGGTGCGGACGTAGTCCTCTCTCATGGCCTCGTCCACATTGGCCGCTGTGAGGCGGATGACTCGCGGCATCATGAAGCTGGCCAGGGTGATGGAAGGCAGGATCAGGCTGTGGAGACCCTGGTTGCCGATCGAGGGCAACACCTTCAGGTGAACAGCGAACACCTGGATGAGAACCAACCCGATCACGAAACCCGGGATCCCCTGGCTGACCAGCACCCCGAACAAGGTGATCCTCCGGTCGAGCCTCTGTGGGCGGTAGCCGAGCCACGCTCCCACCAGCAGCGCAACCACCAGGTTGAGCAGGATGGCCGCCAGGGCAAGCTGGATGGTGGCAGGCATCTTCTCGATAACCAAGCCCATGGCGTCCTCGAAGCTCACCAGGGACTTGCCGAAGTTCAGCCGCAGGGCCTGCCATATGAACAGAAGGTATTGAACTATCAGAGGTCTGTCCAGACCGTAGAACGAGCGAATACGGTCCAGGTCCTCGTCTGTTGAGAGGTCTCCCGCCAGAACCAGGGCCGGATCGCCGGTGATCCTCAACATGAAGAACAGCAGGGTGGATATCGACACCACCAGGATCACCAGATGCTCCAGGCGCCGAAGGACCCGGCGAGCCA
>CAYWGY010000051.1:0-3462 GCA_964458055.1 uncultured Acidimicrobiaceae bacterium
GTGGGCGTTGACGGAATCGAACCGCCGACCTCTTCCTTGTAAGGGAAGCGCTCTTCCATCTGAGCTAAACGCCCGGTCGTCCTCCAGTTTACGGCCTGTTAGCCGTTAGGCGCTCTTCACCACCGGCGTCAGTTCGTCCACCAGAGCCCAGAGTTCTTCCCTGGAAGCCTCCACCGGAAGGGCGGCCTCGTCAGCCCTGGGCCTTCCCGGGGGCCTCTTGCGGTAGTAACCCTGGCCGTCCCAGAAGAAGATGCCTCCCCACACGCCGTACTCCATGCCGGTGGAGAGGGCGTACTCGAGGCAGGCGCTCCGAGCCTGGATGGGGCATACTCCGCAGACGGACTGGGCGAGCCGGACAGCTTCGCTCTCGTTGGTGAAGAAACTGGAGGTGTTGCCGCTGCCATAGCAGAGGCCTTGGTCCTCCAAGGTCTCTCTCAGTATCTCGATTCTGGTTTTCTGGTTCATTGCAGTCTCCAAATAAAAAGAGCCGCCTTCTGGCGGCTCCGCAAGCGATGGTTCTTGGTCGGTCAAGTCACTGGCTTGCGGTCCGCCCCTTTTCTTGGGAAAATCGACGCACCACGCTTCGCGCTCGGGGGCGCTACGTGGTGGACGTACATGAGGGTTGTCCAGGCATGAGCACATGCCGGGTTCAACCCGTGTGCTGTCCGATGCCTCATAGTCTCTCCGTTCATGGGGCCTTCTCTTCGTCTTGCCCTCTTTACTTGATAAGACTCCATATTAACGGTTTCGTTTCGCTATTTGTTCCAGTAATTTGATCAATCAAGGCTGGAAAGCACCGATTCCATGCCTCCCTGCCTGTCCGTCCCCAGGTTCACCCTCAAAATTCTGCGCCCGGCGCCCAGTAGAGCGGAGTAATCGCCCTCCGCCTGGGCCGAGATGAGCCTGGCGAATCCGAAGTCGGCGCCGGGCACCTGGACCTCACCGCCGGGATCGTCCACGAACTGCAGGAAGGCGCCGCCGGGAGGTCCTCCCTTGTGCGCCTGGCCGGTGGAGTGCAGGTATCGGGGACCGTACCCGAATGTCGTGCAGACGCCACTGATCTCGGTGATCCTCCGGCGGAGGGCGGCAATCTTCGCCTCGGTCTCCTCCGAGGGAGGAACGTAGGCCTGTATGCCCAGGTACTCACCCGACCCCAGGCCTTCCACCAAACCTCGGACCGCTTCTTGTGCGGGAACCGACTGCGCGGGCAACAGGCCCTCTCCGCCCACCTTCCCCCGACGGGCCATCGCCGCCGAGGCCAGCCGCTTGGCAGCCTCCACATCGGGTTGATCGAATGGGTTGACTCCCAGCACCTCCCCGGCGGCCGCTATCGCCAATTCCGCCCGGAAGATCTCAGCGCCCAAGTCCATCGGGTCCCCCACGTCGATGCGAATGTCCATCCCTGTCGGCGCGTCCACACCGGTGTCTGCCTCCATCTCCCATCCCAGGAAGACCCGGTCGATCCCGTATCGGCGGTCGGCCAGGACGGGCTCTCCGGCGACCGGGATTGTCCCCACACCCTTTTTCCCCAGACTCTCGGCCACCAGTTGTTCCATCCACGACGCCAGGGCGGAGAGGCTCGAGGAGGTGCGCAGGGTGAGTTTGTCCATCCCGGAGGCGGCGGCCGCTCCCAGCACCAGGCCCAGCCCCACGGCCGGGTTGTCGGTTGCCTGCAGACGCCCCCGATCCGCCATCGCTGAGGCCCGTTCCAGGAGTTCACCGAGGTCCACCCCGATCAACGCCGCAGGCGCCAGCCCGAATGCCGTGAATGCGGAGAACCGGCCACCCACATCCGGAGGAGGGTTGAAGACCGCTGCGAACCCCCGTTCCCGGGCAACAGAATCCAGGGGGGTGCCGCTGTCGGTGATGGCGACGAACCGGCCGGCATCTCCTGAGGTCTTGTCCCAGAAGTAGCGGTAGAAGGACAGTGTCTCCACCGTGGTCCCCGACTTGGAGGAAACCAGGAACAGTGTGCGGGAGGGGTCGATTCTCGCGGCCAGTGACTCAACCACTTCCGGATGGGTGGAGTCCAGAACGGTGAGTCGGGGACGGCCGGGCGCCGAGCCGAAGACCGAGAAAAACATCTCCGGCGCCAGGCTGGAACCTCCCATCCCCATCAAGACCACCTCCTCCACTCCGTTTGCGACGAACCGGTCCGCCACACCGATGATCTCGGGAGCTTCGGCGCCCATGGTCCGGGGAAGGCCCAGCCATCCCAGCCAGTTACCCGCATCCGGCGCCTGGGTCCCCCAAACCGTGGGATCCGACTCCCACAGCCTCTCCACCAACCCCTCCGACTGCCACCGTCCGAACGCCTCCCGGCAACCGGGGGCGTCCATGAGCCGGGGGGAGTAGGAAGGCGCGGCGACCGGCATCATCCCACCGGAGCGCCGGGCGCCAGGGAGACCGCCGTGCCGTCCACCAGCGAGGTCCAGGTCACGGCAATCTCACCCTCGGCGTCAACCAGATAGCCCGGGAGATCCCTCGCCAGCCCGGTGAGGTCTTCCAGGTTCACGCCCAGCACCGACTCCGGTTCAATGGTCATACTCTGAGAATACGCTCCCTCGGCCAGGGCTGAAACCGCCACCGAGACCGGGACTCCGGTCGGGTTGAGAAGCCACACCTGGTTCTCTCTGTTCTCATCGCCCCCGGCTGCGGGCACGAACCACCGCCTTGATGTCCCCCGGGCGCCCGGGCCGATGGCCAACATCCCTTCTCCCTCGAGGCGCAACCCGGCAACCAACTCGACCGTGCCGGAAACCCGGATCCCGGTCACGCCATCGGGGAGGTCCGACAGGGGCACCGACACCAACTGCTCGGGCAGGAACTCCTCTTCCAGGAATCCGGGAACGGGGCCGGAGACTGTCATTAGGTCCACCCGGTAGCTGAATGCCGACCCCGAAGGTGAAGAGATGAACAGAGAGGTCTCGGACTGGCCGACGTCCGGCACCGGCAGCCACCAGTCGATGTGAGGAGCGACTCCTTCGACAACGGCCGTCTCGCCGCTTCCGGCCTGGCGTAACAGCAGGGCTACCCGGGCCGGGTGGGAGTCCACCTGCACCCCTATCGACCTGCGCAGCCGCAACGACTCGTCCAGGCTGACCTCCACCTCCCTGCCGGAGGGCACGTAGATCTCTGCGATTCCCGAGGGGGTGTCCTCTCCCAACTCCGTGGATATCTTCACGGTGGCGGTCGTGTCCAGCGCGTAGGGGTTGTAGAGGATCAGATCCAGGGACTCATCAGCGCGGGTGGAGCCGCCCAGCGCCACCGAGCGATGCAGCGATCCACCACACATCCAGGAGGAGATGGCCCCCGGGCCGATGTTCGACATCCCCGCTCCCGACCACCCGAGGCCGCTCTCGGACAACAGGACGGCGTTGCCCGAGGGAGCCCGGTCCCTCCAACCCCCGGTGCCGCCCAGATCAGCGTCGCCGTAGGGAAGCCACTCGCCGTCGGAGACCT
>CAYWGY010000051.1:3593-13314 GCA_964458055.1 uncultured Acidimicrobiaceae bacterium
GGGTGGCCATCAGGACCATCTCGGTCTCTGTCCGGAGGAAGTCCGCAGTGGGACACACCAGGTGGTCGGTCTGGTCGGGCGCCGCCGCTGTCGCAACCGGCCCGCCATCGGCCGAGGACGGTGTGACGACGGCGACAGCCCAGGTGAACACCCCCAGGAGCAGACCGACGGCGCCCACCGCCACTCCCCTCATCGGAATGCTCCCCTGCCCCACCACACCAGGCCCGCCAGGAGGACTGTCAGGGCCCCTCCCCACCAGGCCAGAATGCGAGCCAGCGGGTAGGGATCGAAACGACCCTCGCCGTCGGCGCCGCCAATGGTGTTCCACCAGGAATCCTGGGTCCAGTCGGGACCCCAGCGGGGATGGGCGTTGTCCCCTATGCGTATTCTCCCCTGAAACTCGGGGCCCTCCACCAGTCCGGGACCAACCGAGTCCCAGGCGCCCACGTAGGGCCCGTGAGCGCGGGAAAGCGCGGCCAGGTTCTCATAGACCATCGTCTCGGCCGATGAGGAGAGCAGGCGCATGTCCACCTGCGCGGCCAACTGGTCGGCGAAGTCTGTCTCCGGGCTGACCACCACCCAGCGGACCGCGAAGGGGGCCAGCAATTCTCCGGGTCGAAGCGATGGCGAGACCGACATTTCGGCCAGGGTCTCGGCCAAGGCCCGGTCGCCCACGGCCTCGGGCGCCAGCCATGCCTGCTCGAGAGTGGGAGGCCCCGCTTTCAACAGCCGATAGGAGTATCCCTCTCCCCGGCGTTCCATCCCCGGAAGGGTTCTCTCAGGGCCGACCAACAGGACGCGACTGCCGTCCCCGGCCTCGGAGAGACTGGCGGCGAAGTCGAGACGATCGCTCCACCGGTCGATCGGCAGCCCCGCCCGGCCACCCTGCACAGTCCCCAGGGTGAGCGTCAACGCCGCCACTGCAATGAGGAGCGCCACCATCCCCCCGAGCCGGCGGTGGCCGTCGTCACCCTTCTCTCCGGCCGAGAAGGCGGCGCCCACGGCCGCACCCGCCCCCACCGCGGCCAGCGCCGCTCCCGCCACCTTCACCTCCCACCAGGGCACATCCCCCACCCACAGGCCTGCTCCGGCCAGGGCCAGTCCGGCGCCGGCCGCCCCTCGCAACCTCGGGCCTCCGAAGACGAGCGCGGTCACACCCGCCAGTCCCACCGCCACCCAGGGCATCCAGTCCGGCTCCCAGGCCAGGCCGGGCCCATGCGACCAGAAACCCAGGTCGGTCGCCCAGAGATATGCGCCCACAGCCGAGAGGCCGACCGCACCGCCGGCCAGCGCTCTGGCAAAGGAGGAAAAGGTCCAGCCGGTTCCCCCCGCCCAACCCACCAGCACGATTGCCGCGGGCGCCGCCACAGCCACCGGAGCAGAGGCCGCCAGAACCGCGCACGCCAGGCTCGCCAGTGCCAGGTCACCGATCCGGTACCGCCAGGTCGGAGCCCATGGTCGCACCGACGCCGCCACCGCCCACGGGAGAGCGCCCCATGCCAGCATTGCCGGCCAGTAACCCTGCGAAAGCACCGACGCCGCCGCTGCCCCCAGCAGGTAGACGACCGCTCCGGCGTAGGAGGCGGCCCCGCCGATCCCCATCGTGCGGAACATCCGGGAGGAACCCACCAGACCGGCCCACAGGCACAAGGCGGTCACCAGCACCTGGGAACCCGACCACCCCAGCATCAACCAGTGCAGGGCGGCCATCAGGACCGCCGACGGATGGGGCGGGAGGGTGTTGCCCAGCCCCGCGTCGTTCCATCCCCCGGCATATGCCGACAGCACGCTCGCGGGATCATCTCCGGGAGGAAAGGAGAAGCCGGTGGCCGGCAAACCGCCCAGCCAGATGGACCGGGAGGCCGCCGCCAGGAAGAGCAGGGAGACCAGCAGGGCCAGCGGAGTCCCCCCGCGCAGGCGCGTCGAGATCGTCAGAGCCCAGGACCTGTCGGCCGGGCCGAAGTCGCCGATCCTCCCACCTATCTCCGATCCCATGTCGCGGAGAGTCACAGAACCTGACATCTGGTAGCGGAAGAGGTCCTCGTCTCCCACCCTCCTCACCTTCTGGGACTGAAAGCGGGCGCCGATGGTTGATGGGAACTTCAGCATATTCCAGCCGACGGCCATGAGGAACCCGACCAGTCGACTCGGTCTCCCCAGTACCAGGTTCAAGAGGCCGTCTCCCAAATTGATCAGGATGTCGACCGGAATGGCCCAGGCCAGGGTCATCAAACGGTAGACCTTGAACATGGCCCGCATTCGACCGGCCCGCTCCCTCCAGCCCGCGAAACGGGGGAACCTCTCGCCCGGGTACAGCACCCGGGAGGCGGGAGCTATCGCCACCCTCCCGCCGGCCAGCCGCACCCGCTGGCAGAAGTCCAGGCCGGAGGCGACCGGAGACAGCGCCGGATCCAATCCTCCCAGCACCACCGCCAGGCGACGCCTCACCAGAATGGAGGCTGTCGAGAGACCCGAGACCTCCCTGACCACATCGTATTGGGCGAAGTCAAGCTCCAGTTCGTCCAGCCCGGAGGAAGGCACCCCGAAGAGATCGGTGGCGCTTCCCACCGAGAGGAGGTGCTCCTCGTCCTCGGCTGCCAGGATCTTCGACCCCACCACCGCCACCTGATGGTGCTCCGCCACCGCCAGCATGGCCGCCAGGGCGCCCTTCTTGGGCCGGGAGAGGCCAGCCAGGATCCACACATAGTCGATGTCGGCGGAAACCGACCTGACGGCCCGCTGCAGGCTCTCTCTGCGGACGGCTCCCAGTTCCTCGGCCTCCCGCTTGGCGCCGGGCCCGTCCCCCGCCACCATTAAGAGGATGTCCTGTTCCTGTTCGGCCACCCCTTCGGCCGCCGCGCGGACGGAATCCCCTTCCGCCATGATCACCACCGCTACTTTGGGAGTGCGAACGGGGCGTACGATGGTCTCCTCCAAGGGAGTTTTCTTATCCGTCACCAAACGACAATGCTAGGAGTGGATCGAACCTGTGAATGGGCTTGTTGACCGACCCGAGATCCTCCTCCTGTCGGGAGGAGTGGGGGGAGCGCGCCTGGCCCGGGGTTTCGCCCGACTGGGTGATTGCGACACCACCGTTGTCGTCAACACCGGAGATGACGACTGGGTGTACGGGGTGTACGTCGCTCCCGACCTCGACACCGTCGTCTACACGCTCGCCGGGGTGGAGGGACCACAGGGTTGGGGGCGCTCGGATGAGACCTGGCAGGTCATGGATGCGCTCGGCAGCTTCCCCCTTGACAGCACCTTCCGGCTGGGCGACGCCGACCTCGCACTCAACCTCTACCGGACCATGCGGATGAGACAGGGAGCGGCCCTCAGCGAGATCACCGCGGAGATAGCCGGCTCCTTCGGTATCGGGGTTACCCTTCTTCCCGCCACCGACCGGACCGTTCGCACCAAGCTGCTCACCTCCTCGGGAGAGTGGCTGGACTTCCAGGATTACTTCGTGGTGCGCCGGCACCGTGACCGCGTCACCCGCCTGCGCTTCGAGGGTTGTGAGGCCTCCGTTCCGGCACCGGGGGTGATCGAGGCCATCAATAGAGCGCGGGCTGTGATCATCGCCCCTTCCAACCCTCCTTTATCCATCTGGCCCATTCTCTCGGTTCCCGGGATCCGCCCGGCACTGGAGACCGCTCCCCTGGTCATCGCGGTGAGTCCGCTCTTCGGCGGGAAGGCACTGAAGGGCCCCGCCGCCGAGGTCATGGAGAGCCTTGGCCTGCCGCCCGGCAACCGGGGAGTGGCAGCCGCCTATGAGGGGCTACTCTCCGCCATGGTGGTGGACCGGAGCGATTCGGGCGACGTCTCCCTGCTGGCCGCTGAGGGTTTGGCTTCATGGGCGACCGACACCCGCATAGCCGAACCCGCCGCCGCGAAGAGACTCGCCGCCGAGATAATGGAGAGCCTGTGACTATCAGCATTCATCCGGTACCGGGACTGCCCGAGGTGACCGCCGGAGACGACCTGGCTGCTCTCATCGGCTCGGCGCTTGCGGAGTGTGGTCTCGGCCTGGAGTCGGGTGACGTGGTGGTGGTGACCCACAAGATCGTCTCCAAGGCGGAGGGGAGGATGGTGGAACTGGCCGATGACGGTCCCGACAGTCATCGCCACCTGGTGGAGGCGGAGTCGCTGTCCACTATCCGGCGCCGGGGCGACCTGGTGATCACCGAGACCCGCCATGGGTTCATCTGCGCCAACGCCGGCGTCGACCGTTCCAATGCCGGTCCTGCTCGCGCCGTGCTGCTTCCCGTCGATCCGGACCGGTCGGCACGGCGGATTCGCTCCAGGCTCTTCCAACAGTTCGGCGTGGAGGCGGCAGTGGTCATCACCGACACCTTCGGGAGACCCTTTCGCCGGGGTTTGACGGACGTGGCGATCGGCGTGGCGGGGTTCAAGCCCATCCAGGACCTGCGGGGCACGCCCGACGACCACGACCGTGTCCTGGAAGTGACCGAAATCGCCATCGCCGATGAGATAGCCGCCGCCGCCGACCTGGTGAAGGGCAAGGCGCGGGGGATCCCGGTCGCAGTCGTCCGGGGCCTGGCGCTCACCGTCGCAGAGGGCGCCGCCACCGAACTGATCCGGGCGGCCTCCGAAGACCTATTCCGCTGAGCCCTCTCGCCGGTCCGAACCGCCTCCGGTCACCCAGAGCCAGGTGCGGCGGAGACCGGACTCCAGGTCGGTCCGGGCCCTCCAGCCAAGGTGACGGGACGCCGGTCCGGGATCGACCACCGATCGGCGGATGTCTCCCGACCTGCGGGGGCGTCTCCGGGGTGATCCCTCCCATCCGGTGACACGGGCCATGGTGTGGAGGAGGGTGAGGAGCGGTGTCTCCACACCCCCGCCTATCTCCAAGGTGTGCCCGTCGCCTTGATCGGCGGCGTTCGCCAGCGCCGAGACGGCGTCCTCGACGAACAAAAAGTCCCTGGTCTGGTGACCGTCGCCATCCAGGTAGAGAGGATCGCCCGTGGACATGGCCTTCAGCCAGGTCGCAACCACCGCGGACTCCCCGTCTCCGAACTGGCGGGGTCCGTAGACATTGGCGGGTCTGATGGTGGTGTATCGCATCGCTCCCGACGCCGCCGCGGCGCTGGACACATAGTTCTCGGCGTCCCTCTTGCTGCGCCCGTACGCATGGCCCTGACCGCCGGAGTCGGCGCCGTGCACCGCCAGAGAGGAGACATTCACCATCTTCTCGGCTCCGCTCCTGGCCGCCGCTTCCCACACCCGGACGGTGCCCTCCACATTCACCTCGGCGCATCTGCGGGGATCGTTGTCGGAGAGGGTCACCGAGGAGAGCGCTGCCAGGTGGAACACCACCCGGGGTCCGACCTCGGTCATGGCCGACTCCAGTTCGGACCCTGTTATGTCCAACGCCAGTGACTCAACACCCAGGGACCCGCTCCTGTGAAGGTTGGCCGGAGTGCCGGTCGAGAAGTCGTCCATCGAGATCACGCTCCATCCCCACACAGGTGGGATCCCACGAATCCCGCCCCACCGGTGACAAGTGCCCGCCCGCTCACCGGAGTTCATCCTTAACGGCAGGCAGGCAGTCAGGGAACGACCGTGGTCCGGTAACCATGATCGTGAAGATAGCCTTCCCGTCGGGGCCGCTACTCTTTTCGGATGTGACATCAACCCAGGAGAGTTGACTTGGCGGTTCTTCCCCACGAGGGCACCTACCCGGTGATGTACGGCACCTACTCCACGCCGGCCGGGAGTTCCTATCGCTCCGATTACCTGGCCCGCCCGGATGCCGTGGGCCGGTTTCCCGTGGTGCTGATCATCCGGGATGCCGGCAAGATCTCCTCGCACATCAAGAGCGTGTGCCATTTTCTCGCCCGCCGCGGCGTAGCGGCTGTGGCCATGAACATCGCTCCGGAACGGTCCAATGGCGCTTTCGCCGGAACGGGGCCCTCCGACACCGACACCGATGTGCTGGCCCAACTCGACGAGACCCATCGGTTCCTCTCCAATGAAGATCTCACCTGGGCGATGACCGACCGGGTGGGCCTGCTCGGGATCGAGTCCGGCGGCCGGCTGGCCCTTTTGGGCGGCGCTCTGCGGACCTGGGTCGGCCCGGTGGCGGTGCTGTATGCCCCCCTCGGGGACGATGGACACCGTCGCCATCACACCTCCGACAATCTGGGCCGGCTGGGAGGAGAGGTGCTCGGGATCTACGCCGCCGAGAGCGACGTGATCGAGACGGCCGCGGTGGACGCCGCCCAAGGCCTCAATCCCGCCGGGACATGGCTGCTGTATGAGGGTGTCGGGCATGGATTCGTCAACGAGAACCATCCCAACTACAACCAGGCCGCCGCCATGGATGCCCTTGCCCGCCTGGCGGCGTTTTTCACCACCCGCCTGCCGTCGCCTCAAACGCAGGAACTCGGTTAGCTCCCAGTTGGCGGCTGCCTGGCCACGACCATCGAGTCAGGCGCAGGGTTGGGAAAAAAACCGGCCCCCGGGGATTGATTCTGTCACAGCGGGGGACCACCTTGTAGAGGTGTAGCACCGGACAGGCAGAGGTCGAACAATCTCTGCTCGACGAACCGACTGCGAGAAACCACCAACAAGCCGACGACCCAGGTGGGGGGATCAGAGCTCAACTCCCCACCGGGTCGGACAACCAAAAGCGAATCACCGACCCAACCCGGTCGCGTGACCACGCGAAAACCAACGGAAAGGAGGCGGCGGGGGAGGGAACCCGACCGGGGAGGCTTTCGCCTGCCAACATTTAGCGTTTGTCGACAATCCCAGATGGCAAAGCGATGTGGCTCCCGGCCACCGCTGCCGGATCGGGCGACACCGGCTACTCCGACACCGAACCGGTGTCCCCGCCCTATCCGGTCCTTATGTGAAACACCTCTCCCGAGCGGAGGTTCCTGGTGCCCTTCTCACTCTCCACTACCAGTTCGCCCTCGGAGCCGATGCCCACGGCTCGGCCGGCTTCGGCGTCTCCCCATGTAACCTGTTGGCCAAGAGTCACGCAGCGACGCCGGTATTCATCGAGGGTGAAACCTTTCCCGTCCGGATCGAGGGCAGACTCCAAGAAACCGGAGGCCCAGGCATGAGCGAAGTCTTCCCGCCGGGATTGAGAAGGCGAACTCCCATCCAGACCGGCCATTCCCGCAGGCGGGTTGGGCCACCACAGGTTTATCCCGCAGCCGGCCACCACCAGCGTGCCGGAGGCCTCCACCAGGATTCCCCCCACCTTGTTCCCGTCCACCAGGAGATCGTTGGGCCACTTCAGCCGGACCTGCTCACCCAGCACCGCGGCTGCCTGCCAGCCTGCCAGCAGAGAGAGAAGGCCCCATCGTCTCGGTGGCCACCGGGGCTCGCAGGCCACCGACACCGCCACGGCTCCGGGCGCGCTGATCCAATCCCGGTCCCGCCGTCCCCTACCATGTTCTTGACGATCCGATATCACCACAACGGGTCTACCCCGATATGCTCGGCGGGCGTCATCCTGGGTGGAACCGGTGGAGGACAACCGGATTAAACAGTATGGTGTAGCCAAAGAGATGCGCCCCTAGTCCAAGTAACAGACAGCCTATCGAAGAGGTGAGAGGTTGGGCACCGAACAACGAATCGAGACCCTGCGCAAGATGCGCAGCAAGGCGCAGGCTGCTGATCGGCGCGCCATCGACCGCCAGCATGAACGCGGGAAGCTCACCGCCCGCGAGCGAATAGTCCATCTCCTGGACCAGGACACCTTTCAGGAAGTCGACTCATTCGTTCGGCACTCCGCCCGCGGATTCGGGGTGGAGAACCGCCGCCCCCATGGCGACGCCGTGGTGACCGGGTGGGGCAAGATCGACGGGCGGACAGTGTTCGTCTTCGCCGAGGACTTCACCGTCTTCGGAGGAAGTCTCGGAAAGGCAGTGGCAGACAAGATTTGCAAGGTCATGGACATGGCCATGCGCGCCGGAGCGCCCGTGATCGGTCTCAAGGACTCCGGAGGAGCCCGCATCCAGGAGGGAATCGCCTCCCTGGACGGATACGGGAGGATCTTTGAACGCAACGTGCGCGCCTCGGGGGTGATACCCCAGATCTCGGTGATCATGGGACCCTGCGCCGGCGGCGCCGTCTACTCTCCGGCGCTGACCGACTTCGTCTTTCAGGTGACCGAGACCAGCCACCTGTTCATTACCGGTCCCGACGTCATAAAGGCGGTGACGGGAGAGGAGGTGACCTTCGAGGAACTCGGCGGCGCCATGGTCCACGCCTCGACCTCGGGGGTGGTCCACTTCGTCTTCGCCGAGGACACCCTGGCGCTCGACGGAGTCCGCTACCTGCTCTCCTACCTGCCCCAGAACAACCTGGAGTTGCCTGCCTACTACGCACCGACCGACTCGCCGACTCGCACCGAGGACCTCCTGGACCACATCATCCCCGACTCCTCCACCCAACCCTACGACATGACCACCCTGATCGAGACCGTCCTCGACGACGGGGAGTTCTTCCAGGTGCACGAGCACTGGGCGCCCAACATCCTGGTCGGCCTGGGCCGCCTCGACGGCCACACCATCGGAGTGGTGGCCAACCAGCCCTCGGTGCTTGCCGGAACCCTCGACATCCAGGCAGCCGAGAAAGGGGCGCGATTCGTCCGGTTCTGCGACGCCTTCAACATCCCGCTGATCACCTTCGTGGATGTCCCCGGTGTTCTTCCAGGCGTCGACCAGGAGCACAACGGCATCATCCGCCACGGCGCCAAGCTCCTCTACGCCTACTGCGAGGCAACGGTCCCACGGGTCTCGGTGATAACCCGGAAGGCCTACGGAGGGGCCTACCTGGTGATGAACGCCCGCGGCATCAGAGCCGACACCGTCTTCGCCTGGCCGTCCGCGGAGATAGCCGTGATGGGAGCATCCGGAGCGGTGAACGTGATCTTCCGGCGCGAGATAGCCGCCGCTGACGATCCGAGTAGGCGCCGGACCGACCTCATCAGCGAGTACGAGGAGGAATTCAACAATCCCTACAAGGCGGCCGAACTCGGCCTGGTGGACATGGTGATCGAGCCCAGGGAGACCCGTCCCCACCTCATCGCCGCGCTGGACATGCTGCGCACCAAGCGCGAGAGCCTTCCGAGCAAAAAGCACGGGAACATACCGCTGTGAAATCGGTCCTTGTCGCCAACCGCGGGGAGATCGCGGTGAGGATCATCCGCACAGCCCGGGAGATGGGGTTGCGGACCATCGCCGTCTACTCCGAACCCGACCGCGACGCCTACCACGCCCAGTTGGCCGACGAGGCCTGGAACATCGGACCCGCTCCCGCCGGACAGTCCTATTTGAACATCGAACGCATCCTGGAGGTGGCCGCCGAGGCCGACGCCGAAGCGATCCACCCCGGATACGGTTTCCTCTCCGAAAACGCCGACTTCGCCCGCGCCGTCAGCCAGGCCGGCATAATCTGGGTGGGTCCCCCGCCCGATGCCATAGCGGCCATGGGCGACAAGGTCTCTTCGCGCCAGATCGCCCTGCAAGCCAACGTGCCGGTGGTGCCCGGGACAGCCTCTCCCCTCACCGACCCGGTCGAGATCATGGAGACCGCCGCGGAACTGGGGTACCCGGTCCTCATCAAGGCCTCCCATGCCGGAGGCGGGCGGGGCATGCGCATGGTGAACCACGACTCGGAGATAGAAGAAGCCCTGGCCTCCGCGCAGAGGGAGGCCGATGCCTTCTTCGGCAGTCCCGAGGTC
>CAYWGY010000052.1:0-13220 GCA_964458055.1 uncultured Acidimicrobiaceae bacterium
GTGACAGGCCCGAGACGTGAGCGGGACCCAGGTCCAGGTGGTCCAGGAGCGCGGCGGCGTCGTCGGCCAGGACCCGCATCGAATAGCTCTTCCGGTCGGGCGGATGGCTGGAGCGCCCCGTGCCCCGGTGGTCGTAGGTGATCACGGTGAAGTGGTCCCGGTAGTCCTCGACCTGTCGGACCCAGGGAGTGTGGTCGGCGGCGGTGCCCATGATCAGGAGCAGGGGTTCCCCGGCGCCCTCCACCCGGTAGAACATCTCGATGCCGGTTGGCAGAGAGACGAGAGGCATGTGGGTTGGCTAGCCGGGAGTGTCGGTCGTCATCAGGACCTTCACCTCCGAGACGGCGCCGGTGGCCAGGTCCTCGAAAGCCTGCGGGAAGTCCTCCATGCCGACCACGGGTCCGATGAGAGCCGCCGGATCGAGGCTGCCCTCGGCGAGTCGCCGGGCGGTATCTGTGAATGTGGCGTCGGAGTAGCAGTAGGAGCCGACCACGATGCGCTCGCCCACCACGATCGAGAAGAGCGGGATGGTGATCTGGGGCATACCCAACCCCACGATGCACACCGTGCCTCCCTTGGGGACGGCGTCGAGAGCCGCACTCACCGTGGCCGAGATCGCCACCGCGTCCATTGCCCGGTCGAATGGCGCCTCCGCCTGCACCTCGTCGGGATGGATGGTGGCGAATCCCGCAGACTCCGCGATCTCCCTCCGCCGGGGATGGGGTTCGGAGATGACCACCTCTCCCGCTCCGAGAGAGCGGACGGCATGTGCGGCGACCTGTCCGATCATTCCGCCTCCCACCACCAGCACCCGGTCGGAGGGTCCGGCGCCCAACTGGTTGGCGGCGTGGAGTCCCACCGCCATCGGTTCGATCACCGCTCCCTGCTCGGGAGTCAGGTCAGGAATGGGGACCACCCTCTTTGCGTCGATGACGAGGTAGTCGGCGAAGGCGCCGGCGATGTGGGGGGTCACTCCCACCACCTCCAGTAACTCACAGCGACTCTCGATGGTGTGCCCGCATCTCCCGCCGCAGGGCAGAGCCGGGTTGAAGGTGACGTGCGTTCCCACCGCAGGGCCGGGGACGTCGCCACCCAGCGAGTCGATCCACCCGCTGGCCTCGTGTCCCATCACCATTCCCGCCACCCGTCGGCCTGATTCGCCGGTGTAGCCGTGCAGGTCGCTGCCGCACAGGCCGACGCGGGCCACGCGGATGCGGACCTCCCCCGGCCCCGGTTCGGGGATCGGAACCGACTCGATCGTGAAACGTCTTCCGGGTGGTTGCTCGGGACCATGAAAGAGCAGAGAGCGCATCTCAGTCATGCCGTTGTATTTTATCCCGGCGTTCTCACCCGGCCCCGGCAGGGTTGGGCGGAAAGCGGGCGGGAAAACCCACTGCGCAGGAGCGGTAAAGTGAATGCCCATGCGTTTAGTGACATTCAACCATGCAGAAACGACCAGGATCGGAGTGCAGACCGATCAGGGTGTCATCGACCTCAGCCAGGCCGACCCCGGCCTGCCCACCGAGATGGTGGCGCTCCTGTCCGGTGGTAAGGAGATGTTGGAGAGGGCGGCCTCCGCGGCGGAGGACTTCGGGGGAGGTCCCCTGGCGGAGTCGGAGATAGAACTGCTGGCGCCCATCCTCAACCCGCCCAAGATGTTCGGCATCGGCGAGAACTACGCCGCCCATGCGGTGGAGACCGGGAACACCCCTCCCGAGAATGTCATAGTGTTCGCCAAGTACGCAACCACCATCATCGGGCCGGACGCTCCCATCGTCCTGCCCAGTATCAGTGAGAAGGTGGACTACGAAGCCGAACTGGGAGTGGTGATCGGCGCTCCGGGGCGCAACATCCCGCCCGAGCGCGCATTCGAGCATGTGGTGGGTTACCTGCCGTTCCACGATGTCTCGGCGCGGGACTACCAGATGCGTAACAGCCAGTGGACGCTCGGCAAGAACTTCGACACCTTCTCTCCCATGGGACCCGCCCTGGTGACCGCCGACGAGATCCCCGACCCCCACGACCTGGGCATCCGGTGCCGGGTGAGCGGCGAGACCCTCCAGGACTCCAACACCGGCGACATGATCTTCGACATCCCCACCCTGGTGGCCGAGTTGAGTTCGGTGATGACCCTGCAGATCGGTGACATCATCGCCACCGGCACGCCTCCGGGGGTGGGCATGGCGCGGACTCCGCCGCGGTGGCTGCGCCCCGGTGACGTGGCCGAGGTGGAGATCGACGGAGTGGGCCTCCTGAGGAACCCGGTGGTGGCCGAGGACTGAGAGGTTTTATCAGGGCTCGCGTGGTGAACTGACGCCTGCGGTTATCGGGAAAGGAGACGACATGACCCTCAGCGTCGGATTGATCGGATACGGACGGATCGGCGCCATGCACGCCGACCTGGTATCCCGGTATGTGGATGGCGCCGAACTGGCGGCGGTGTACGAGCCGTTCCCGGAACGGGCCCGCCAGGCGTCCGCTGAGTTGGGAGTGCCTGCCATGGAGAGCGAGGCCGCCCTGTACGAATCGGGCATCGAGGCGGTGGCGATCTGTTCCTCGACGGCCACCCATCCCCGGTACATCAAGATGGCTGCCCGGGCGGGCATCGCCGCTTTCTGCGAGAAACCCATCTCGTTGGATCTGGCCGAAGCCGCCTCGGCGGTGGAGGCCGCGGAGGCAGCCGGGATTCCCCTGGTCATGGGTTTCAACCGCCGACTCGACCCCGCACATCGAGGAGTGCGCGACGGCGTTATCCGGGGCGAGATCGGCGATCCCTGGCAGGTGCTGATCATCAGCCGCGACCCCGAACCTCCCCCCGCCCACATCCTTCCCGACACGGGCGGGCTGTTCCGGGACATGACCATCCACGACTTCGACATGGCCCGCTACATCCTGGGCGAGGAGGTCGTGGAGGTGCACGTCACCGCCGACAAGCTGGTGATGGCCGAGGCCGAGGAACTCGACGACGTGGACACGGCCTTCATCTCGCTGCGTTATCAGAGCGGAGCCCTGGGCCTGATCGTCAACTGCCGAGCGGCCGCCTACGGCTACGAACAGCGCATCGAAGTCAACGGCTCGAGGGGCCAGTTGTCGTCGGTGGACCCACCCACGCGCCACACCCGGCTGGCCACGGCCGACGGGTATTCCACTCCGGTCCTCCATCACTTCTTCATAGAGCGCTACCGGGAGTCGTATCTCTCCCAGTGGCGGGAGTTCCTGGCGGTCGTTGGCGGAGACGACTCTCCGGTGGCCACCGGCCGGGACGGCTATGCCGCCCTGGCCCTGGCGGAGGCAGCCCAGGAGTCCCACCACACCGGAAGGCCGGCGCGCGTGCTGCTCGGCTGAGTCGGTTACCTGGGTGCGCCAGCGCGGGAGTGGGGTAGGAACGGCTGCGACAGCCGGTTGTGAATCGGTTTTCTGTGTCTGCGTCCCAAGGGAGAGAACTCCGCACTTCACAGGTATTCCGGTGGAACCCCCGAAGGCATAACGACAGGTTGGATGGTATCCTGTCACTATGCGATCTGATGTGGCTGGTTTGTCGGTTTGCCTTTCGCTAACCGGATGTTGGAGGTGAGCAGATGGCCGAGTATCTGCGGCATTGGTGGGCGCCTCGGTTTGATGGTCTGACACGGGCGGACCGGATGGGTGGCTGGTATCACCCCTATGCACCTGATCTGTTGGCCCGGTGGGATCCCCTGATTGCCGGGTCCGCAGCCGCTTCGATCAGTCGTGCAGAGGAGGCTATTCGGGAACTGAACCGTGCCGAGCCTCCGCACCCGGGTTTGGTTGCGGTGGGGCGGTTTCTGCTGAGAGCGGAGGCGGTGGGATCGTCTGCCATCGAGGGTTTGAGAGTGGGTCCCCGGCGCTTGCTGGCGGCCGAGGAACGACTGGCGAGGGGAAGGGTGGCCACCGACGGCGTAGCCGCAGAAGTGCTCGGGAACATCGCCGCTATGCAGCGGGCGTTAAACCTGGGAACCGGGCGACGCAACCTCGCCCTGGATGACATACTGGATGTTCACGATCTGTTGATGAGCAGATCACCCACCCCCGACCTGGGGGGAGTACTGCGGGAGGAACAGAACTGGATCGGAGGCGGGAACTGCAATCCCTGCAACGCCGACTATGTTCCTCCCCCTCCTCGCCAGGTGCCGGAACTGATGGAAGATCTGATCGACTATGTGAACACCGACCATCACAGTCCCCTCACCCAAGCCGCGATAGCACACGCCCAGTTTGAAACGATTCATCCGTTCGGTGACGGCAACGGCCGAACCGGCCGGGCGCTGATTCACATCGTGCTGCAAAAGAGAGGCCTGGCGCCCCAAGTCGTTTCTCCCATAAGCCTGGTTCTTGCCACATGGTCCCACTCCTACATCAAGGGGCTCACAGACTTTCGTCACCAGGGTGAGGCGGACAGTTCCCGACGAGATCAAGCTCTGCAACCCTGGCTCGACACTTTCACGGCCGCCACCAAAAGGGCATGCCAAGACGCTATGGGATACACCGACCGCATCTCCCAACTCACCGGTGCATGGAACCAGCGACTGGGCCACTATCGCCAGGGGTCTGCATTGGAGCTCCTCGTTAAGGCCCTTCCCGGCGTGCCGCTCCTCACTCCCGACGGGGCAACAAACCTCATAGGGCGTTCCCCGGTCGCTGTCCGAGCAGCCATCACCCGGCTACTGGAAGCGAAAGTCCTGGTGCTGCGACCGTCCAGCAGTCCCCGCAACCGCGTCCTGGAAGCACCCGAGGTGATACAACTGATGGCCGCCCTGGAACGGACCCTGGCCACACCCCACGGCAACACACACCGCGAGAACCCGGTCCGGCCCGTGCCCTATCGGACCCCACCCGGCCCGGACCACGGTCTCAGCCTGTGAACCGTCCTCGCCACCCCGGGACGATGCGGGGGAGAGGGTGTCCAGGTCCGGGCTGATACCGGGTGCCCAACGGGATCGGGAGAGTCCTTCCCCCACGGATTCCGGACGTCCCCACCCACCGGATAGGGGATTTCCCCCCCACCCCGGGGCACTGAAGATCTAGCCGGCCGCCGGTGTGCCCTGGTCCTTTATCGGGATGTGGATCAGGAAGGCCGCCACTGAAAGGGCGATGGCCAGCACCCAGACGGGCGTGTAGGCGCCGGTGGCGTCGAACACCCGTCCGGGAAGCCATCCGCCCAGGGAGGCGCCGATCTGGTGGGAGAAGAACACCACTCCGAATAGCGCCGACAGGTAGCGGGCGCCCAGCAGGTGAGCCACCGTGGCGGATGTCAGGGGTACGGGGGCCATCCACATCCATCCGATCGCCAATCCGAAGGCCAGGGCCGTTCCGGTGTTGATGGGCGCCGCCAGCAATCCGGCTATCAGCAGGGCTCTGCATCCGTAGACCAGCATCAGCAGGTTGCGTTTGCGGTGTCTGTCGCCGAGCCGTCCCAGCAGCGGAGAGCTGAAGATGTTCACCGCGCCGATCACCGCCAGGGTGAGAGAAGCCACCGCGCCGGTGACGCCGGCGTCGATGAGGAACGCCGGCAGATGGGTGACGATCATCCCGATGTGGAACCCGTTGACAAAGAACCCGGCGGTGAGGAGAAGGTAACTACGACTCCGGCGAGCCTTCCCGAGGGCGACGGTGAACAGTTCGTCTTCGGCGCCCGCCCGCTGCGCGCTGATGGCGGACCGGCTGGGAAAGAGGAACGCCAGGGTGCTCATGACCAGCGCCAGGATCCCCATGGCCGCGAAGGAGGACCGCCATCCGAAGGTCTCCAACCCGAACTGTGCCGCGGGCGCCACCACCACCATCCCGAGAGAGGTCCCGGCGGCGACCACTCCCATCATCGCCGATCGTCGCTCGACGGGTACCAGCCTTCCCACCGCGCCCATCAGCACTCCGAACGCCAGGCCGCTCGTCCCCAGGCCCGCGACCACCCCGAGGTAGAGCACCAGGCCCGCCGAGGAGTGGAGACCGGAGACCATCAGCAGGGCGGCGCCGTACATCAGAGCGGAGATGAACACCACCCGGCGGTGGTCGTAGCGGTCAGCCAGGTATCCGGCGACGGGGAGGCCCATGAGGAAGCTGAGCACCGCCACCGCCAGGCTGAAGGGTTCCCTGCCCGGTCCCAGGTCCTCGCTGACTGCCAGCAGGAACACTCCCAGCGACTGGCGGATCCCCATAGAGAGCAGCGCGATGGAGGCGGCCGCCAGCGTGATCCCCCAGGGAGAGCCCAGCCGCCAGGTGACCGGAGGAGGACCGTCTTCGCTGCGACGGGACCCGGCCGGGGTCACCTGCTCACGCCCCGCCGCCCGCGATCGCCGGGCCGGCCGGTGAGGTCCGCTGCTGATCCTGGATGGGGAGATGGACCACCACCGCCGCCCCCGCCAGGCCGATGGCGATCAGCCACACCGGGACGTAGGACCCGGTGGAGTCGAAGACCCGCCCGCCCAGCCAGACACCGAGGAAACCTCCCACCTGGTGGGAGAAGAACACCACCCCGAACATGGTGGTGAGATAGCGGGCGCCGAGGAGGTGTGCCACGGTGGCCGAGGTGAGCGGCACCGTGCCCAGCCATACGACTCCCATGGCGGCGCCGAACAGTATGGCGGTGACCGGCGTCAGCGGGACCAGGAGGAGGGCCATCATCAACAGGGCGCGGATGCCGTAGAGCAGGCACAGGAGGGTGCGTTTGCGGAAGGTGTCTCCCAGCCTCCCGAAGAAAGGAGACCCGAGGATGTTCAACAGCCCGATCATCGAGAGGGAGATGGACGCCACCGCGCCGCTCAGGCCGCTGTCGGTCAAAAAGGCGGGAAGGTGGATGGCGACGAAGCTCACATGGAAGCCGCAGACGAAGAAGCCCGTAGTCAAAAGGAGGTAGCTGCGGTTGCGCCGGGCTCTGCGGAGCGTCTCCACGAAGGGCTCGTCAAAGGTGTCTTCGCTGTGGGGGACGCCGCTGCGACGACCCGGGAACATGAAGGCCAGCGCTGCTATCAGCAGGCCCGCGACGGCGATGACGCCGAAACTCCACCGCCAACCGATCCGCTCAAGGCCGAACTGGGCGGTGGGGACGGTGAGGAACATGCCCAGCGAGGCGCCGGCCGTTATCACCCCGAGCATTGAGGACCGGCGCTCGGCGGGGACGAGGCGACCCACCGCTCCCATCACCAGCGCAAGCGAGACGCCGCTGAAGCCGATCCCGCCCAGAACGCCCAGGAAGAACAGCAGGCCGGCGGCGGAGGTGAGTTGGGAGACGCCCGCCATGGCGCCGGAGTAGACGACGGCGGAGACCAGCAGGACCCTCCGGGGGTCGTGGCGATCGGCGAGGTATCCACCGACCGGGATCCCCATGATGAGGCTGAGTATCGCCACCGCCAGGCTGTAGGGCTCTCTCCCCGAGCCGAGTTCGTCGGTGACGGCCGTGAGGAAGATCCCGAAGGTCTGGCGGGTCCCCATCACCAGGAATCCGATGGCCGCGCCGGCCAGCACCACCGGCCAGGGGACCGGAGTCGTGGGGGAAGGCCCGCTTGGCGCACTGCGGCGGCGCATCATCGACCTGTTTCCGGGTCCGGAGGCGCCAGTCGGCGGTCCATCCCCCGGCGAGAACCCGGGAGGCTCGAATCCGACCCGGAGAGGTCTGGGCACGGAGCCGGTTGTATGCGTGAGGCGGCGATGACTACTTCCCTACGAGGGCTGCTGGTCTGATGGTACGGTCTCCGGAGAGGTGCTCTCATTCCGGGGCAATGACGCGGACCCCAGGAACGCGATTGGATGTACGGCCAAAACCAAAGCCGTGGCTTGTTGCCGGCGCTTCTTAGCCTATGAAGGCATGTCTTCGCGCACCGGTAGGACTGTCAAGGTGCACTTGCCGGCAATCGCCGCCGCCTTGCTGCTCGCACTGAACTGGGTGCTGGCGGCGTCCTTGTCGTCGGTGGCGGCGCCGGGATCATCGGACTCGGCAGAAACTGTCGCGGAGCAGATGGTGGAGGTGGTCGAGGCCGCCCCCGCACCCTCATCCGGCTTGTCCCAGGGATCCGGTGACGAAAAAGCGGCTACGCAGGTGTACGAGGGAGATCCCCGGCAACATCTCCCGACCGGTTCGCCCGGTCCCGGTGGCGCCCCGCCGGCCGGCGAGGTGGTCGGGGTGGAAGCCGGGCGGATCGATGATGTCCCCGCTTCCGTGGGCTCATCCGGTTACAGCGACCTGGCCGAGGCGGGAGTTCATGCGGACGCCGTGGCGGCGCTCGACAGTATCGCCGTCTTCGCCGACACCGAGTGTGCGCCGGGGAGATTCTGTCCCAACGAGCCGGTGGAGCGATGGGTCATGGCGGTGTGGCTGGGTCGGCTGGCTTACGGGCTCACCTCTCCCGGGGCCGACAGTTCCACCTTCTCCGACGTTGGAAGCGATGACTGGTGGGGGGGATACGTGGAGGAACTCGTCGGTTCGGGGGTGACCAGGGGCTGTGCCACCCAACCGGCCCGATTCTGCCCGGATCGTCCGGTGACCCGCGCGCAGATGGCTAGTTTCCTCACCCGGGCTTTCGGTTTCCAGCCGGCGGGACCTGCGGGGTTCATCGACACCGCCGAGAGTTCTCACAGAGCCGACATCGATGCTCTGGCCGCCGCCGAAATCACCCGGGGGTGCTCGCTCGAACCGCTGCGGTACTGCCCCTCCCGGGCGGTGACCCGTGCCGAGATGGCAAGCTTCCTGGCAAGAACGGTGGGACTGGTTCCCATTGTCGGGTCGACGCCGGGTCCGGGAGGCGAGGCGCCGGCCGGAGAGGTTGATGGCTCGGCTCTGGAGAGGTTCCTTGGCTTGGATCTGGTGTCTCGTTACACCACTCATCATGATTGCTGCAATGCCAGGGCGCACAACATCCAGCTGATGGCCGATCTGGTGGACGGTGTGGTCGTGCCTCCCGGCCAGAGGTTCAGCATCAACAGGCATGTGGGCAAACGAACCCTGGAGAAGGGTTTCCAGGAAGCAGGATCGCTGTTGTTCGGGAACATCGTGGAGACTCCCGGAGGAGGTGTCAGCCAGTTCGTCACCACCTTGTTCAATGCGGCGCTGTGGGGTGGATACCAGATCGTCTTTCATCAACCTCACAGCAGCTATTTCGACCGTTATCCCATGGGCAACGAGGCCACCGTCAGCTGGCCCGATATCGATCTGATCATCCGCAACGACTCGCCTGCCGAGATGATCATCCTGGCCGACTACACGCCCACTTCCATCACCGTGCACCTGTTCGGGGATAACGATGGACGGGCGGTGGCCGGCGACTGGATGGATGGCGGAGAGCGGGTGGAGGTCCTTGCGCCCGGAGGAGCCCAGGCAAGGATGGTGACCGTGGAGGTGTCAGAGCCGATCGATCCTGTCGAACCGCCCGGCACCCTCCTCCGGCCCAATAGCGACCTGGAACAGGATGAGAGGAACACAGTGCAATCGGCTGCAAACGGGTGGACGATGTGGGTGAGTCGGGCCATATCACAGGCCGGGGATGTCACAACCCGGAGGTGGTGGGTCGACTACAGGCCGCGCCAGGAGATCGTTGAGGTTCACCCGTGCGTTATCGAGGACAACTGCGACCCAGAGTCCTGACCTCGCCCTCGGCCGTTGCGGGCGGGAGTCGTCCCGGCGAAAACGCGCAGGCGATCGGGCAAATCGCCAACCTCACGCCGTTGTTGGACTATTGCCCACATTCACAACCGAGACGACCACGGCGCAGAAGTGATCAGATTGCTCTAAAACACAAACAGATACATAGCACCCTTATCAGACCGCTAACTCTGATTCGCTGGCACAGACCTTCTTTGATATGAGCAAAGGTCTGTTGACACTATATAAATAGGCGAAACTACTTCTCTGGCTCCACGTCGTCCCCGACACCGGCTGACAGGATGCCCGAGGGCGGGGCGCCGACGGGGCCCATTCATCGCATCGGTTCAGGTGTCTCCCTCCAAGTTCACAAACCGATGGCGCAGCCGTCTCCCCTGGGGTCGGAGCCGCCCCACAGGACCCCGGTCCGAGGGTCGCGGATGATGATCTGTCCCTGGCCCACCACGCCGGTTCGAAGGGCGCCCGACGCGGGACGCACGGGATGTCCGAGTTGGGCGAGGGCGCTGATCGTCTCTGTGGGTATGCCGTCCTCCACCCAGTTGTCGCCGTTGGGCGGGTCGGCGAATATGGAAAAGCGCGGCTCTTCGATGGCGGCCTGGGGATCCATGCCTCGGTCCACCAGGTTCACCACCACCTGGGTGTGTCCCTGGGGTTGGTTCCAGCCGCCCATCACCCCGAAGGGGCCCATCAGAGACCCGTCAGGTCGGGTGATCATGGCCGGGATGATGGTGTGATAGGGGCGCTTGCCGCCCTCGATCGAGTTGGGGTGGCCGGGGTCGAGGGAGAACCCGGCGCCGCGGTTCTGCAAGCTGAACCCGCATCCCGCGGGCACGATCCCGCTCCCGAATCCCTGGTAGTTGCTGTTGATGAACGAGCAGGCGTTTCCCTCTCCGTCGACCGCGCACAGATAGACAGTGTCCGAACCTGTCGCCAGGACGCCCGCCGCGGCCAGCCGGATGGCCGCATCGGGCGAGATCAGCCGCCGGCGCCCGGCTGCGTATCCCTTGCTGAGCATGGCGGCCACGGGCACCGGCGAACGAGCGGGATCGGCGACGTGAGCACGGGCGTCGGCGAAGGCCAGCCGGACCGCCTCGATCATCAGGTGCAGTGTCTCCACCGACCTGGGAGGCGTGGATGCCATCTCGAATCCCTCGAGGATGTTCAGTGCCATCAGGGCGGTGATGCCCTGGCCGTTGGGACCGCACTCGTACACGGTGTGGCGCCGGTAGGTTGTCGAGATGGGTGCTTCGAAGGTCGATCGGTGACGCCGGAGGTCATCGGAGGTCATACACCCCCCGTTGGCCTGCACGGCCTCGACGATGGCTCGTGCCGGCCAGCCTTCGTAGAAAGCCTCGGGACCTCCCTCGGCCACCGTGCGCATCACCGCGGCTATGGAGGGATTACTCCAGATCTCCCCCGGCCGGGGAGCGCGGCCGTCCGCCAGGAGGTCGCTGCCGCCCGGCGACCTGTCCCGGAGGAGTCCTTCCTGCCGCTGCCAGCCTCCGCTGATTATGGGCGTCACCGGGAAGCCGTCCTCGGCGAGGGCGATGGCCGGCGCCAGCACGTCGGCGATGGGCATCCGCCCGAATCTCTCCACGGTGTCGGCCCAACCGGCGATGGTGCCGGGCACCGTGACGGCGTGGACTCCCTGGGGGTCGAAGCCCGCGGGTCCTCCGACCATCTCGAGCGACAGTGCCTCCGGGCTCCTGCCGCTCCCGTTGACGGACCCGACCTCTCCGTCGCCGGCCCGATAGAACAGGCAGAAGCAATCGCCGCCTATGCCGGTGGAGCCGGGTTCCACAACCGCCAGCGCCGCGGCGGTGGCCACGGCGGCGTCGGCGGCGTTGCCGCCGGCCTGGAGCACGGTGATGCCTGCCATGGTGGCCAGCGGCTGGCTGGAGGCGACGATGCCCCGGGTCGAGAGCACCGGAGACCTTCGGGACTCCCAGCGGATCGGGTGGTCGTACATAATTTCGGGCGGCGGGCCTGAGGGCGAGACCGCCCCTCAGGTGCGGTCCAGGACCAGTACGGGTATCTGCCGGGAGGTCTTGGCCTCGTACTCGGCGAAGAAGGGAAAGTCCAGCTTCTGGCGGGTCCAGATGCGTTCTCTCTCGTCTCCCTCGGTGATCCGGGCTCTCGCCGACACCGTCTCTGTGCCCACTTCGATCAAGACCTCGGGATGGGCCACCAGGTTGTGGTACCAGTCGGGGTGAGTGGGAGAGCCGCCCTTGGATCCGAAGATGGCATAGCCTCCATCGACCGCCTGGTAGGCGAGAGGGCTGATCCGGGTGGTTCCGGTCCTGGCGCCGACGTGATGCAGCAACAGCAGCGGCATCTGCGACAGCCGGCCACCCGCCTTGCCGCCCTTGGCGCGGAACTCCTCGATGACCTCCTGATTCCAGTCGTTCCAGTGGTTCATGTCTGTCGCTCCTCCGGGGTTGTTTCCTTCACGGGGCAAGCCTAGGTCGTTGGCGGGCGGCAGACCCCAGGACGAACTCCCCGGACACCGCCACCGCCCCACCTCGGGTCTTTTCGGCCCTTGCCCCTACCTTGAGCGATCATATTCCGTCCTCCTCAGCAGAATGCGCATCAAGAGAATGGGGTTTCTCCAGTTCGCCCTGGCATGCCAGATTTCTTCGCGATAGTAGATGAATTGCCATAAGAACAAGACGGCAATAACCGCAAACACTCCGACCGAAAACCAGATCAACGAGGCTTCAGCTGGATTTCGGACTTGCAGATACATGTAGTAAGAAAAGAACAGCACGAATTCTATGGTCAATGCAACTGCCAAGAACCCCCAGAGAGAACCCGGATCCAATGTCTTGAATGCCTCCTGTGTCACCACTTCCTTATTGGCTCTATAGAAGGGTCGGTACGGAAAGAGGTATTGATAGGGCGGGTTGCAGGGAGGCTCTTCCTTTGAATCCCTAGCCTTATCCTCCGACCTTCTCGGCTGCTCTCTCCAGTCGACCACCGGTGGTTTGGGATCTATGGTCGGTAGGTTCCTTTTACTGACCACAACTATTTCCAGGCAGGTCTCCATTTCGTGTACTACCTTCCACATTGCCCGGGATTGTCTGTTGGCGGACCGGACATAGAGCCCCCAGGACAAGGCAAAGAGGGGACCTGTAATGACCAGCATCGCCACCAAGGCGAGTTTCCAGTATCCGTCGAACGACAGAACACTGGCATCCGCATTGGTTTGGCTCCGTGCATCCACGGGACCAAAGAACCCGGCATGTAGGGCTGCCCCAACTACTATGACAATCCCGGAAAGGAACAGAAAGAACCCTCTGTGTGTTGCCGTCCTACGATCGTCGTAGCGATTGGCCGACTCCACAGCGACCTTGTACTGTTCGATAGCCAGAAATCCGGGGTCGGCAACGCCATCCCTCTCCGCCCTGGAGGCGCCCGGGTCAGCCACTGAGCCAGTTCCTTGCCTCAGACATGGGAAGGCAGGGCGTATCTGTCAGGGTCATCCAACTGTTGTAATGCGCAATACATAAAGATTGGTGAGAATGCGGTTTGGCAACGCTTCAGACTCTACCAATCGCACAATGCAAATCCGTGGGCGCTCCAGCCTCTCTCGCACGCGACCGTGCGTTGGGAG
>CAYWGY010000053.1:0-13100 GCA_964458055.1 uncultured Acidimicrobiaceae bacterium
TATCTACGCCGGGACCGACGGTGCCGCCCGCGCGGACGTTTTCTCTGACCAGGTGACCCTGGCGGCTGATGCCGAGACTTCTTTGTTTGATTCTGACGGTTCAGCGATCATTATTCATGCTAAACCGGATTCCTACGGTGCTGAACCTGGCGCTGGAGACCGGGTGGCCTGCGGGGTAATTGAGCGGAGCTGAAGAAAAGTGTGAGCATTTCGCTCAACGAAATGGAGTTCCTCTGGAGGGATGTAGCCCACTTGTGGAGAAGGAACGGGTCGGGAGATATCGTTAGACGATATGTATGCGGCCGATCGTCATGATCTGATCCGGGTGTCGGGGGCGCGGGAGAACAACCTCAAGAACGTCAGTGTCGAGATACCGAAGCGTCGGTTGACGGTGTTCACGGGGGTCTCGGGTTCGGGGAAGAGTTCTCTTGTTTTCAACACTATTGCGGCCGAGTCGCAGCGACTGATAAACGAGACGTACAGTGCCTTCGTGCAGGGGTTCTTGCCGACGATGTCGAGGCCGGAGGTCGATCTTCTGGAGGGGCTGACCACGACAATCATCGTCGACCAGGAACGGATGGGGACAAACTCCCGCTCGACCGTGGGTACCGCCACGGATGCCAACGCCATGTTGAGGGCGCTCTTCAGCCGCCTCGGCCAGCCGCAAGTCGGCTCTCCCCGGGCGTTCTCGTTCAACGTCCCGTCGGTCCGGGCCACCGGTGAGATCACCGTCGAGCGTGGCGCCGGAAAGACCCAAAAGCGCGTGTTCACACTGGCGGGCGGGATGTGCCCGGGATGCGAGGGAAGGGGGTCGGTCAATGATTTCGATCTGACCCAGCTATACGACGACTCCAAGTCACTTTCCGAGGGGGCACTCACGATCCCCGGTTTCAAACCCGGGGGCTGGGCTGTGCGCGACTACAGCGAGTCCGGGTTCCTGGATGCCGACAAGCCGATCAGCCGGTACACCGACACCGAGTTGCACGACTTCCTTCACAAGGAACCGGTCAAGATCAAGTTCGGAGGCATGAACAGGACCTACGTTGGTCTGCTACCCCGCCTACGGAGGTCGTTCCTCTCCAAGGACATTGAGGCCATGCAGCCTCACATCCGCGCCTTCGTGAAGCGGGCTGTTACATTCATTGCCTGCCCCAGTTGCGAAGGCACGAGGCTCAACAAGGCGGCCCGTTCATCGAAGATCCGGGGCATCAACATCGCCGACGCCTGCTCGATGCAGATCAGTGACCTTGCGGAGTGGGTGCGGAGCCTGCAAGAGCCTGAGGTGGCCCCCCTGGTGGCGGCGTTGCAGAATTCTCTGGACTCATTCGTCGACATCGGCCTGGGCTACCTCACGCTCGATCGGCCCACGGCCACGTTGTCGGGAGGCGAGGCTCAGCGGACCAAGATCGTGCGACAGATCGGGTCGCCTCTCACCGACATCACCTACGTCTTCGACGAGCCGACGGCCGGGTTGCACCCCGATGACATAGCGCGGATGAACGCCTTGCTTCTGGGCCTGCGAGACAAGGGCAACACCGTGCTGGTGGTGGAGCACGAGCCCGAAGTGATGGGGGTGGCGGACCATGTGATCGACCTGGGGCCGGGCGCCGGCAAGGCCGGGGGCCGAGTGATGTTCGAGGGGACGGTCGACGGGCTCAGGATCAGCGACACCCTCACCGGGCGCCACTTTGACCATCGCGCCTCCTTGAAGAGCGCGGTGAGGAAGGCTTCGGGGGTGATCGAGGTGCGCGGCGCCACCACCAACAACCTTCGAAGCCTTGATCTTGACATCCCTCTGGGCGTGCTGGTGGTGATCACCGGCGTGGCCGGGTCGGGTAAGAGTTCGCTGATCGACGGCTCAGTGTCTGGCCGTGACGGTGTGGTCACGGTCGATCAGGCGCCCATCCGTGGCTCGCGGCGGAGCAACCCGGCGACCTACACCGGCCTCCTGGGGCACATCCGCAAGGCGTTCGCCAAGGCCAACGGTGTGAAGCCCGGGCTGTTCAGCCCCAACTCGAAGGGCGCCTGCTCCACCTGCAAGGGTGCGGGGGTCATATATACCGAATTGGCGATCATGGTGAGAGTGGCCACCACCTGCGAGGAGTGCGAAGGAAAGCGTTTCCAGCCGGCTGTGCTTGACCACCGCCTAGGCGGGCGTGACATCAGTGAGGTGTTGGCGATGTCGGTGAACGAGGCCGGGGAGTTCTTCCGCGCCGGCGAGGCCCGCAACCCGGCCGCCAAAGCCATCCTGGGGCGGCTCGCGGACGTCGGGCTCGGGTATCTCAGCCTCGGCCAGCCCCTGACGAGCCTCTCGGGCGGTGAACGCCAGCGGCTGAAACTGGCGATCCGGATGGCGGAGAAGGGAGGGATCTACGTGCTCGACGAACCCACCAGCGGACTTCACCTGGCCGATGTCGACCACCTGCTCGCTCTCCTCGACCGCTTGGTGGACTCGGGCAAGTCGGTGATAGTGGTCGAGCACCACCAGGCTGTCATGGCTCACGCCGACTGGATCATCGACCTCGGTCCCGGGGCCGGGAGTGATGGAGGCAGGGTCGTCTTTGAAGGCGAACCCGCAGGCCTTGTCTCGGCGCGCAACACCGTCACCGGCCGGCATCTCGCCGAGTATGTGGGATTGACATAGGTCCATTGGGCGGCCCGCCGGGTTCCCGTCGGCGGTGTGACCGGTTGTCAGCGCGGCGGCGACCCCCACCCGTCACCCCCTCGAATACCGCGTATTGAGGTGCGGCGGGTCTAGCCTTCCGAACTGATTCTCCAAGCCCCTTGAACAAACGCTTGACCCTTCTTGAAGGAGCCGCTTTCGCCATCTCCGATTGGTCTCTCTTTCGGTGGGAGCGTTGATGTCCGGAAGCCGGGATCCGGAAAACCGCCGGACGGCGACCCTTTTGGTGGTGGCAGGCGCTGTGTTCCTCGCCATGGGGGCGCTTTGGTTGGGACTTGGAGGAGATCGGGGGCAAACCTCCCAGGTGACTTCCCCCGAGGGCGTCAAGGCGTCCGATGCCGTCTCGGACACCGCCCCTTTCCCGCCTTTGGCTTCCGAGCCGCCTGCACCACACACCACCGCTACCGCGGCCGCGCCGACCACCATCTCACAGGCCCCTCCCACCTCCACCACCACTGTCCCCCGAACCTGTGAAGTCGCTTCGGCCGCTCCCCGGGAGGACGGTTCCGGGTTGCCCCGATTGGTGGAACCGACCGCCGAAGACCCGGGCGCCCTGGCCATAGCGATCTCCGAAGCCCTTTACACCTGCGCCGATGAGGTTTTCGTGGCCTATCCGGCCGGTCTCAGCTCGGCCGCGGTCGCCGCGCAGTTGGCTGCCCGGTCCAAGGCGCCTCTGCTTTTCTATCTACCGGGGTCGCCGTCGGCGAGCGCCCTGACTCTCGAGTTGGAGAGGTTGGATCCCAAACGGGTGTGGCTGATGGAGGGGATGCCCGACGACCTGTCTCCTCCGGAGGCGGAGATCGTATGGCTGCCTTCCCGCTCTATGGACATCATGGGCTGGATCCGTGACAATGCTCCCGAGGTGGAGGGTGGTTTCGATCCCATATCAGACCACCGGGGCTTGTATTCCCAGGTGATGGCAGGAGGAGAGTCGGACCGGGTCATCGCGTCCTTCTGGAGTCCTGCCGCACCGGCGTTCGAGATGGTCATGGGGGAGACCGGCGTGGCGACAGGGTCATCTCGTCTGTGGCTCATCGACTCCGAGCCTCCGGCCGGAGGCCTGGCTGCCGCCGCGGTCGCCTCGGCCCTGGGAGAGAGAGTCATCTACTGGGATCCCCAGGAAGTGGGTGGTTGGGTGGAGGCCGAGAAGGTCTTGGCAGACCACCTTGAAGGGGTGGCGGAGATATGGCTGATCGGCGAGATCTCCGAGCCGGCCCGGTGGCTCCTGGATGCCACTCTTGAAGGGCCGGAGTTGCCCGGGGGAGGTCGGATCATGTTCCCCCACCGGCGCCTGATCGCCTTCTACGGCGCCACCCACACTTCCCGGCTGGGCGTTCTGGGAGAACAGGATCCCGCAGCGACCCTGGAGCGTCTGGGGCCGTTTGTGGGGGAGTACGCCGCCGATGGAATCATGACCGTGCCTACCTTCGAGATCATCACCACGCTGGCCACGGCCAGTCCGGGGAGGGACGGCGACTACTCCGAGGAGATCCCGGTGGACACTTTGCGGCCGTGGGTGGAATTTGCCGGAGAGAACGGTGTCTATGTGGTGCTGGACCTCCAACCGGGCCGGACCGACTTCCTCACACAGGCGATGCGGTACGAGGAACTTCTGAAACTCCCCCACGTGGGATTGGCGCTGGATCCCGAGTGGCGGCTGGGACCCAACGAGTTGCACCTGGTCCGGATCGGATCGGTGGAGATTGCCGAAGCCAACTCGGTTGTCGCATGGTTGGCCGAGTTGGTGAGAAGAGAAAAGCTACCCCAAAAGCTGCTGGTCATCCACCAGTTCCGGCTGCACATGATCGCCGACAGGGAGATGCTGGTGGTTCCACCCGAGTTGGGAGTGCTCATCCAGATGGACGGCCAAGGTTCCCTGGGGGCCAAGTACAACACGTGGGGCGTCGTCGTTGCGGGCACCGAGGACCGGGAGTGGTTCTGGGGTTGGAAGAACTTCTTCGACGAGGACTCACCGATGGCCACTCCCAGCCAGGTTCTGGAACTGGAGCCCGTTGCCTACTTCGTCAGCTTCCAGTAGCCGACCGCCGGGGCCCTCAGCGCCGGTGGTGTCCCATGGCCAGCGTCCATGAGACCAGCGCCACCAGCAATCTCTCCACCTGCTGGAGGATGCGAGGTTCCGTCAGTTCGAGATCGTCGTCGAACTTGTCCCAGATCTGGCGGACCTTCACCGCGGGGGCCGGCAACTCGAAAACGCCGGTGTTGCGGAGAACGTCCCGAAGGTGCGCCTGGGAGCGGTGGCTGCCGAAGCCGCCGCCGCCTCCCATCAGGCCCGCGGTCATTCCCCTGAGTGGCGGCGCCGGTCCACGTGAAGCCCAGTCGATGGCGTTCTTCAACACCGCAGGTACAGAGGAGTTGTATTCGGGCGTCGAGATCAACAGGGCGTCAGCGGTCCGGAGTTTCTCCCTGAATTTCTCCACCGGCTCCGGGAAGCCCTGATCCTCGACATCTCCGTTGTAGAACGGGATGTCGGCCAGAGACACCAATTCGAGTTGGGCGCCTTCGGGAAGCACCCGCGGCGCCAGTCTCAGGAGGGCGCTGTTGTACGATCCCCGGCGCAGGCTTCCCGACATGCCAACGATCACGATCTCTTCGCTCACAAAAGGAATGATATTCGGTCGGCCCTGCGGTTCAAGCGGGTAAGAAATAACCGGTGAGCGATCCCGTAACCTTTAAAGTAGATGGTCGGCCCATAGGGGAGAAACAGTTGATCGTATTGGACGGCCCGCCCCTGGAATGGCGCCTGCCCCATGACATGACTGCCCTGGCAGTTTCGATCGGGGTGTTCGACGGCGTTCACAGGGGGCACCAGAGTCTGCTCTCCCTGCTTGTCCGGGAAGCCGCAACGGAGGGACTCACCCCGGCCGTGGCCACCTTCGATCCGCATCCCCTGGCTGTACTCGATCCTCCCCGGGCTCCCAGGAAACTCACCTCCGTCCGCCACCGGATCCAGATCCTGGAACGAATGCGGGTCGGAGTCGTGGGAGTTATGCCCTTCCGCGAGATCCGGCATATGGAGGCGGATGAGTTCATATCCACGGTGCTGCTTGACCGCCTCAGAGCCGGGATGGTCCTGGTTGGAGAGAATTTCCAGTTCGGTCGCGGTGGACGGGGGTCACCCGAGACGTTGCGCAGAGCCGGTGACCAGCACGGTTTCGCGGTCAAGGTGGTGGGCCTTTTCACAGATCTGGAGGAGTCGCATCCTGGCGGGGTTCCCATCACGTCTTCCCGCATTCGCCGATGCGTCTCCGAGGGAAAGACTGCCGAGGCTTGGAAACTCCTGGGTAGGCCCTTCGAGTTGCGGGGGGAGGTGATCGAGGGTGAGCGGCGGGGGAGGGACCTGGGTATTCCCACAGCCAACCTGGACATTCCGGCGGACATGTCGGTGCCCGCCAACGGGATCTACGCCGCCTGGGCGGAAGTGGACGGAGAGGTCCACCGGGCGGCTCTCAACATCGGTGTCCGCCCGACCTTCGGCGCGGGCAGACTGCTGACCGAGGCGCATCTCCTGGACTTTTCCGGAGACCTCTACGGGAAGCAGATGAGGTTGCGGTTCGTGGGCGACCGCATCCGGCCGGAACTGGCGTACTCGTCCGTGAAAGACCTGATGGAGCAGGTGGAGATTGATATCGCCGACGTTCGCAGGATCCTGGACGAGACGCCCCTTGGGGAGATGGCCGAACGTTGTTAGAATGGAGTCCGTTATTGGGATCGGTGCCCTTTCGGGGTGCCTGGGCCCAGGTTCCATTATGAAGGGGAATAATCCTTTGAGGACTACATCCGAGTTGGTTTCCGAGTATGGCGCGCATGACGCCGATACCGGTTCTCCGGAGGTGCAGGTGGCTGTCCTGACCGAGCGGATCCGGTATCTGACTGAGCATCTCAAGGTGCACAAGCACGACCATCACAGTCGTCGGGGTTTGTTGAAGATGGTCGGAAAGCGGCGGCGTCTGCTCAAATACCTGCGAAACCAGGACGTTGACCGGTATCGCCGGCTTATCGCCTCGCTGGGCCTCCGTAGATAGCACGCTGCGTACCCAAGTACGCACGTTAGACCATTTGACGTATTGAGGAGCAATCTTGTCTGAACATATCGTTACCGGCATGGTGGGTGGAAAACAAATCACACTCAGCACCGGAAAACTGGCCATATCGGCCAATGGAGCCGTGGTGCTCCGACTGGGAGGGGTGGAACTGTTGGTGACAGCCACCTCCAACCAACAAATAAGAGAGGGGATCGACTTCTTTCCGCTCACCGTAGACCTGGAGGAGCGTATGTACGCGGCGGGACGGATTCCGGGATCGTTCTTCCGCCGGGAGGGAAGGCCGAGCGAGGGCGCTATTCTGGCCTGCCGTCTCATTGACCGGGCTCTCCGTCCCTCGTTCGACGATGGTTTCCGCTGCGAGACCCATGTCGTGGCCATGCCGCTTTCCATCGATGGCGAGAACCCCTTCGATGTGCTGGCCCTGAACGGAGCATCGGCGGCGTTGTCGGTTAGCCCCATACCTTTCCGGGGTCCGATAGGAGCGGCCCGCCTGGCCCTGGTCAAGGGAGAGTGGGTTTCCTTCCCGACCCACGAGGAGATCGCCGAGGGTGTATTCGAGATCACCGTGGCCGGCCGCCGGAACTCCTCGGGTGAGATAGACATCATCATGGTCGAGGCAGGCGCCACGCCCGCCGGCGTGCGCCTGGTTGCAGAAGGAGATGCTCCCAGCGATGAGGATGCAGTGGTGGAGGGTCTCGACAAGGCCAAGGAAGTCATATCCGAGAGCATCGACCTGCAGTTGGAGTTGGCGCGACTGGTGGATCCTCCGGAGGTTGAGTGGCCGCTCGTCTCCGACTACTCGCCCGAGGTATTCGAGAAGGTGACCGGAGCCGTCGGCGAGGGACTGGCCGAACTGGTCACGATCGCGGACCGGTCGGAGCGAAGGATGACCGAGCAGGCGCTGCGCGAGCAGGCTGTGGCGGCTGTTGCCGCGGATGATCCCGAACTGGCCGGCCCGGCCAAGCTGGCATTCAAGAAGGCGCTCAAGACCACCATGCGCAAGAGAGTCGTGCATGAGGGCATCCGGCTGGATGGGCGTTCTTCCACCCAGATCCGTCCCCTCACCGTCGAGGTGGGGACAGTCGAACGTACCCATGGATCGGGACTCTTCCAGAGGGGCGAAACCCAGGTGCTCAACATCACCACCCTGGGGATGCTGAGGATGGAACAGATGCTCGACGACCTGGGGATAGAAGAGGGTAAGCGGTATATGCACCATTACAACTTCCCTCCCTTCTCCACTGGCGAGGCGGGCTTCATGCGAGGCCCGAAGCGACGGGAGATCGGACACGGGGCGTTGGCGGAGAAGGCACTCCTTCCCGTGGTTCCCGGTCCTGAGGACTTTCCCTATGCGTTGCGACTGGTCTCCGAGGCCCTCTCCTCGAATGGATCCACGTCGATGGCGTCGGTGTGTGCCTCCAGCCTGTCGCTGATGGACGCCGGGGTGCCCATCGCCGCGCCGGTGGCGGGCATTGCTATGGGCCTCATCTACCAGGACGAGGAGTACGTGACCCTCACGGACATCCTTGGCGACGAGGACTTCATGGGTGACATGGACTTCAAGGTGGCAGGGACCGCCGAGATGATCACCGCACTCCAACTCGACACCAAGATCGCCGGGTTGCCGGCCGATGTCCTGAGCAAGGCGCTCTCCCAGGCCAAGGATGCCCGTATGTTCATCCTCGAGGAGATGAACGGGGTGATCGCGGAGCCCCGCTCCGACCTCAAGGAATGGACGCCCAGAGTCGAAGCCATTGAGATCCCCAAGGACAAGATCGGTGAGGTCATCGGTCCCAAGGGCAAGATGGTCCGGGAACTCGAGGAGGAGACCGGAGTCTCCATCGAGATCGAGGAAGCAGAGGGCAAGGGGATAGTAAGAGTGGCTTCTGCCGACGGTGCCGCCCTCAAGGCCGCCACCGAGAGGATCAACCTGATTGCCTTCCCACCCCAGCCCGAGGAAGGCAAGGAGTACGAGGGTGAGGTTGTGAATATCACCACCTTCGGAGCCTTCGTCAACATCCTGCCCGGACGCGACGGGCTGTTGCACATCTCCAAGCTCGATCCTGATCGACGGGTCAACCGTGTCGAGGACTATCTCTCCCAGGGCCAGACGGTGAAAGTCGTGGTGGAAGGGATGGATCGGGGCAAGCTGAGCCTGGTCTTGGCCGAGCGCCTCGAGGGTCCTTCCCAGACCGCGGATGGCGCATCCGGCGGCGGCAGGGGCGGTCCCCGCAGGGGAGCTCCGCGGCGCGACGGTGGCCAGCGGGGTGGTGGTCCCCGCCGTGGCGGTGGCCGCGGTCCGCAACGAGGCAGGGGAGGTCCGAGAGGTGGTGGCCAGGGTGGCGGCGGTGGCGGCCGCGGCGGCGGTGGCGGCCGTGGCGGCGGTGGCGGCCGTGGCAAGCCCCGCGGGGGCCGACCGGACTCCAACCAGCGCCGTGGCGGCGGTGCGGGATCGTCCGGGGGTGGTGCACAGCGTCGCCGGGCCAAGGCATTCGGAGATAACCTCGACCGATAGAGATGGAGTTCCTGCGTCCTGACCTGGCGGAGATCGCCGTTTACAAACCGGGGCGACCCATCGAGGAAGTGGCGCGGGAACTTGGGTTCAACCCCGAGTCCCTGGTCAAGGTGGCGTCGAACGAGAACCCATACCAACCCTTTGACGAAGTTGTCGACGCGATGGCCCAAGCCGTCGCAGGAATAAACCGCTACCCCGACAACCACACCTACGACCTTCGGTCGGCCCTGTCCCGTCATCTCGGGGTTGGATATGACAATCTGTGGTGCGGAGCGGGATCAAGCGAACTGATCCGCTTGCTGGCGTTGGCAGTGGGGGGCCAGGGAAGGGAAGTGGTGTTCCCGTGGCCCTCTTTTGCCATGTACCCACTGTGTGCCCGCTATGCCATGATGACCGCCGTCACGGTCCCTCTGGCGGCCGACCATGCCCTGGATCCCGACGCCATCCTGGCGGCCATCGGCCCGAACACCGTGCTGGTCTACATATGCAATCCCAACAACCCCTCCGGCTCCTACCTTCCGGTCGAAGACGTGACCCGCCTCATCGACGGGATTCCCGAGAGGGTGCTGGTGGTTCTTGACGAGGCGTACCATGAATACGCGGTCGCCTCTGATTATCGGGGTACGATCCATGAGGCCACGGCAAGACCGAACATGGTTACCCTTCGGACCTTCTCGAAGATCTACGGCATGGCTGCCCTGCGAGTGGGATACGCGGTGGGCCAGGCGGAAACGCTGGGGCAGGTGCGCAGAGTCCAATCTCCCTTCACCGTTACCTCCGTGGGCCAGGTGGGAGCGGTGGAGGCGCTGCGTCACCAGGACCGGATAGCAGCGCGTGTCGCCGAGAACGCCCGGGAGCGGGAACGCCTCCAGGGCGAACTGAGCCGGATGGGTATCGAGTTCGTGCCGAGTCAGGCCAACTTCATCTACTTCTCCGTGGGTCTGGGTTCCCAGGAAACTGCCGACAGATTCCTTTCCCATGGGGTGATAATCCGAGCCTTCCCGGGAGACTGGGCCAGAGTGTCGGTGGGTACTCCCCGGGAGAACGACCGGTTCCTGGCGGCCATGTCGGCCATCGCAGGGGAATAGCGGGAGCGGTCGCCTCCGGTCAGTCGATGACTGTCCACAGGCGGGAGAAGGCCGTTCGCAGGGCCGTTTCCACTTCTGCGGGATGGGCGGCGGACGCGAACAGGAAGCCCAGGTAACGGTCCCCGTCGGGAAGAGCCCTGACCGCGCCGCCGGGAGGGATCGTGATCTCGATGTCGGTGATCCCCGGCGTCCTGAGAGCCTCATCGACGCCCGACACTTCCACCAGGGTTCCGGAGCGAGGGATGGGGAGCATCATTACTCCCGTCGCGCCCGGTTGGCGCACAGCCGATGACAGTTCCATGCCGAGGGACTGGCGCAGGATGAGACTCTCCCAGGACCGGGCCATCAGTCCGAAACGGAGGGACCGGGAACAGAGGCCTCCTATGGAGCGAGCGGCCACTTCGAGGACGCTGACCCGGTCGGGCCCGATTCGCAATTCGGCGTGGATCGGGCCCTCTCTCAATCCGAGAGCCGCCACGGATCTGCGGGTCAGGTGGTCCACCTCCACCAAGACCTCCGGCGGCAGTGTCGAGGGGGTGATCAGAATGGTCTCTTCGAAGTAGGGGCCCTGGGGCGCCGCAGGCTTGTCGAAGACCGCCAGCACACGGAGGCGACCCCTCGACAGGAGACCTTCCACCGCCACCTCCCCGCCCGGCAGGAACTCCTCCACCAGGATGGGCTGGTTGGGGTTCTCTCCGGCATCCGCGAGGATCCGCCGGATCCGGCGAGCCGCCCGGTCAGCCTCCCGGGGTCCGTCAGCGCGTATCACACCCTGTCCCGCCGACCTGGAGAGCGGCTTTAGGACCACGGGATAGCCGATCCGGGAGGCAATCCGGTCGGGGGATTCACTGCCCTCGATGAGGGCAAAGCGAGGCTGGGAGATCTCATCTCTGGCGAGAACCCGCCGCAGCATGGCCTTGTTGCGGGTAGCGGTGGCGCCCGAGGGTGGATTGTGGGGGAGTCCCATCAACTCGGCGGCCCGGGCTGCCACCACCACGCCCTGGTCGTCGAGGGGCACGATGGCGTCGATCGGAAGACGGGCTGCGTGGTCCGCCAGCGCCCGGGCCGACCGCTCGGGTCGCCGGCAGTCGATCCACACCTGGCGATCGGGTGCTACTAGGGGGAGTTCCTCCTCAGAAGCCACCGAGAGTTCGATTCCGAGTTCGGTGGCGGCGCCGAGGAAATCGGTTGCCCGGTAGGTCTGGGTGGGAATGATCAAAAGGACATGCACGATGAGGGAACCACTTCCTCATGTTGATTCATTTGATGTATACCGCCTCGCGTTCGATCTCGGGGAGGTACAATCGGTCCCGATGCCTGCCACAGTGCTTTCCGTTTCCCGAGACGCCGTCGACATGATCATCTCCCTCCGCGACCAGGAGCCGGGCGATCAAGAATACGGCCTGTCCATCGAGGTGAGCGGTATCCGCGGCGCCCAGTTCCAGTATGACCTTAGCTTTGTGCCCGTGGAGGATCAGACGGATCACCAGGTCAGGGAGGATCATGAGGGGTTGGCCATCCTCATCCCTCATCACGATGTGGAGAAGTTGTCGGGAGCGTCTCTCGAACTGACTCCCCAGGGCCTGGCGATGAACAATCCCAACACGCCCCAGAGTCCGACCATGGCAGCCGGCACCGAGCCGCGGGGAGACCTCACAGGCCCTCTGGCCGAGAAGATCTCGGTGGTCCTCACCGAGAACATCAATCCGGCAATCGCCATGCATGGCGGGATGGCAGAGTTGGTCTCGGTGGACGGGACGGTGGCCTTCCTTCGCCTGGCGGGTGGATGCCAGGGTTGCGGGATGGCCCAGGTGACCCTGAAGCAGGGGATCGAACGGATCCTTAGAGAATCCCTGCCCGAAATCACCGAAGTGGTCGATGTCACGGACCACGCCGCCGGCGCCGACCCCTACTACGAGTCGTCCAAGAAGTAACCACCTGACACTGCCGGTCCGCTCCATCGGCTGGTGCCGAGCTAGAGGGTGGGATAGGTGTCGTAGCCGTCGATGCCCACTGTCACGGAGGTAACCGGCTGCGGGCTTCCTTCCATGATCGCCTCCAAGCGTTGTTCCAAGTGCCCGTAACCGACCACCCGGGTCACCAGGGGCAGCCCCAACCAATCCGCTATCTCCCGGGCGCGGGCGACCAGGGCCTCGTCCTCGATCTGTATCAGGTAGGCCACCTGTCGGTAGTTGGCGAAGAGCATGTCCTTGAGCTCGGGATGCCGCTCAAGGCGAAGTCCTTCCATCACCAGGCTGTTCCAGGATTTGACCAGGAAGTCGGTGAGAAAGAAGGTGCCCGGCTCCTGTTCCATCAACCGCACGAACTCCTCTCCTCCGAACATCTCGTAGCAATGGGGACCCAGGGTCCGGGTCACCCCTTTCTCCTTCAGCATGGGATCGAGGTCGGGTGCTCCGCAATGTCCGTACACGACGACCTGGCGCCGGGAGTCATCGCGGGTCTCGGCCAGTTTCTCGGCGACCGCTCCGGTTATCAACTGGGGTCGGTTGTGTAATCGGGCATTGATGACCCGCAGTTCGACATCCCACCCGTGGCGGTCGATGATGTCCCTCAGTTCCTTCCCCAGGGCGGCGCAGGCCACCATCACCGTTCCGGCCGGGCGCTCCGCGGAGGGATCCCGGGGTGGGATTAAACGGGAAGTGCCGCCCAAATTCAACCTAAACAAAAACCCTTTCAAAAGAAAAAAAGCAAAAACAAGAAAAGCAAGTGATAATTGAATCATAAATAAA
>CAYWGY010000054.1:0-1169 GCA_964458055.1 uncultured Acidimicrobiaceae bacterium
ACATCAGATAGCCGAGGACGATCCGGGGTTCGCCCACGGTGATGCTCCAGGGTTCCAGGACCATTGCCAGCCCCACCATTCCCACCACGAGACCGTTCACCTGCAGCTTCGACATCCGCTCGCCCAGAAAGATCACAGCGAGGGGGACCGCCCACAGGGTGCTGCTCCAGACCAGAATGCCCGATCGGCCGGGTGGGAGGATCTGGAGAGCGTAGAAGACGAAGAAGAAGATTGCGGCAAGTCGGAAGACCCCGAGCACCGGGACAATCCTCCAATCCTGACGGGGAAGCGTCGGTCGCTTGCCGACCACGGCATTCATGGCGAATCCCACCAAGGCTCCTCCCCAGAGACGGAAGGTCATGAGCCAAAGCGGGGACACCACATCGACCGCCCTGTGCAGTATGGGCCAGTTGAATCCCAACGAGAGCACCACCCCAGCCAACAGCAGGTAGTAATAGAACAGAGAGGCCGGCTTCACTGACAGGCGCGGAACCACCGGTGAGATCTCATTCCGCTAAAGATAGACACACCGAACCTGCAAGAACGGTCCACCCACCCAAAACCATCGTCCCTTTAGGATTTGTGCCGCCACACGGCCGGCCCGCCGACCAGAACAGAGGAGCGCAGTGGCCCCCTGGCAGAAGGGACAGGGAGACTGTCCCGAGGTCGTCTCGGAGCATTCGAATCGGTCAGTTCCTACCCTCCCTGAGGGACACCTCCGGGCAAGCGCAACGCTACGAATAGACCAACTTGCCCACCCAACGGCGGAGAGGCCGCCACGTGATGGCAGCCAGGGCAGTGACAATCGCTGTGATCAGGAATGAGGACCGGGGTCCTATCACATCGGTGACCAGAGATGAGGCCGGAGGTCCCACCATCTGGGCGACCCTTATACCTGTCACCAGGGTGAGGAACACCAGTCCCCGGTAAGCCAGCGAGACCGATGCTATGGCGTCCCTCTGCGCCAGCGTGTACACCAGGCCGAACCCCGCGCCGCTTACCGCCAAGCCCAGAGCCACCCACACCGGAGAACCGGCCACGAACACCAGGGCCAAGCCGATCGACATCGACCAGATGCCGGCGCTCATCATGTGACCTGACATCCGCCCGGAGAGCAATCGCACCACCACCAGCGTGGTGAAGATCGCCCCTACCTGGAAGGCCGAGAT
>CAYWGY010000054.1:1225-12921 GCA_964458055.1 uncultured Acidimicrobiaceae bacterium
CCGCACCGCGCTCCCCGCTCCGAACACCTCCTCCAACAGCAATGGGATGGCTGTGAAAGAGATCCCGTGGAGCACCACCATGGCGAGGATGCTCGCAGCTATCAGCCCGAAGGCGTCCACCACCGTTCGGCGACGATGCATATCCCCCAGCGCTTCCCGGGCATGCGCGAAAGGAGAAGAGGCGGTGGCCTTGGGCTCTCCCACCGTCAACCTGAATGCCCAGATGCCGACCGGCACCCCCAATAGGTACAGCAAGAGAGGACGGAACACCCCTCCCTCTGCCAGAAGGCCGGAGACAACGGGGATGGTGATCTGAGTGACATAGATCATGGCAAGGTTGAGGGCAAGCGCGTGCGTTCGTTCCCGGTGGTCCTCCACGAGTTCGCCGATCAGGGCTATCGACAGCCCCAGAACACCCGACGTCCCCACCCCCTGCAACATCCTGAGGCCGATCAGCATGGCAAAGGAAGTAGCGAAGAACCCCGCGGCGCCGAATACGGTGAATACCGCCACACAGGTCAGCACCACCTTCTTTCCTCCGAACCGGTCGGCCAAAAAGCCGATCAGCGCCGAGAAGATGATTCCGGGAATCACCGCCGCCCCCTGCACCCAGCCCACGGCGGCGATGGAAACCCCGAACACCTCGGCCAACTCGGGCAGAGCGGGCGGCAGGACGGCGAGGTGTGTGCTTCCGAAGCTGCTAAGGGTTATCAGCAGGACCAGTTGCTCTCTCCGGGAAACCGGACTCATGTCAGAACAGACACTCTTATCGGAGTCGCCACAACGACCAAGCGCCGTCCAACTCCCGCCAGGCCCGAGTCGCCTCGCCGATCAGGACGTCACCAGAGTGGAGCAATCGTGACCGGGGAATCTTCATGGGTCCCACGATAGAACCCCCCGTGCCATCCGGGGAGCCACACCCGGATTCCCTGTACCCGGTCTCCGTACAACCGGCCTCCTCGGTAGTCTCGGCCGCACGCAAGCGAAGGATCACGCTGAAAGCCATCACAACCACCGGTCCGGGGAGCATCCGGCTGGCTGAGAGGCACCCTCCCCGGGCGGGAACGGGAGCACTGGTAAGCCTGGAGCGGGCGGGAATCTGCGGGACGGACCTGAAGATTCTCGACGGCGCCACCCCCATCAGTTATCCCCGGGTATTGGGACATGAGATGGTGGGAAGGGTGGCGCACCCCGCCCCGGATGGCATGATCCCCCAAGGCACCAGGGTTCTGGTAAACCCGGGCATCCAGTGTGGCCATTGCCACCTGTGCCGACGGGACCGACCGCACCTCTGTCAGCGCGGCGGTCTTCTCGGAAGGGACCTGGACGGCGTATTCGCCGAGAACATCGCCCTCGGGGAGCGATCTCTTCATGTGGTGCCTGATGGAATAGGCGCCGACGAGGCAGGACTGCTGCAGGTGTTGGGCACTGTGGTCCACTCCCAGCAGAGCGTTCCCGTGACCACCGACACGGTGGCGGTGGTCATCGGGCTGGGAGTGTCGGGATTGCTGCATCTGCAATTGCTGGGTGAGCGAGGCGCCGCCAGGGTGGTGGGCATCACCCGTTCGGCCTGGAAGCTGGAGTTGGCCTCCAGGCTGGGAGCCCACGCGGTCGCCACCCCGAAGGAGGCCGAAGCCACCGTGGCCAAGGTCTCCGAGGGCCGGGGCGCCGACCTGGTGATCGAGGCGGTGGGCGCCGAGGCCACGGTGCTCCAGGCCATAGAACTCTGCGGACTGGGCGGGGATGTGATCATCTACGGCACCGTGACCGGCCCGGGCGGGCGAATCCCCTACTACCAACTCTATTTCAAGGAGATCACCCTCCACAACCCGAGAGCCGCCCGACCCCGGGACTACGACGCCGCCATAGAACTGGCCGCATCGGGACGGATCCAACTTGCCCCGCTGGTCACCGACCGCTTCCCCCTCGACCAGGCCGAAGCGGCCTTCGGGGCCGCCAGAAGCGGGGACAATCTCAAGGTGCTCCTCACTCTCTGAATCCTCACTCCCCCGAACTCGCGCCGCTTCTGCAGGTATGCTATCCACCAGCCGATCAAGGATGGACATGAGGGAAGCTTTCGGGGTATTGAGCACCGACTGGAAAGAAGGCATCAACTGGGACGCGGTTCGCAAGTGGCGGTTGAAGAGAGCCCATGCAGCCATGAAACGGTACGGGTTGGGCGCGCTGCTGCTCTTCTACGACGAGAACATGCGCTATGTCTCCTCCACGCTCACTCCGGGGTGGAACCGCCTCAAGCCCGGACTTCGTTACGTGGTCCTGATCGAAGACAAACCCCCGATCGTCTACGAACAGGGCGACCTCGGGTTCCACCTGGAAGTCCACAACCCCTGGATTCCCAAGGAGAACATCCGCTACTCGTACGCCTGGATCAAGGGCGCGGTGGGACCGGCATCCACCCAGCAGGTGAACAAGTTCACGAAGTCTCTCGTCGACGACCTCGAGGCGGCAGGAGTCAAGGACAAACCCCTCGGCGTGGACTTCATCGACATCAATCTGATCGGCGCCTTCCAACAGCAGGGCATCGAGTGGACCGACGGGATGACCCCCATGATGCAGGCTCGCGCAATCAAGAGTCCCGACGAGGTCAAGGCCTTCTCCATGGTGGGGTCGATCTGCGACTACGTCCACTACGAGATCACCAACTTCATCAAGCCCGGCATGACCGAGAACCAGGTGGCGGCATTCGGGTTCGAGAAGCTCTATTCGATCCCGGGGATGGAAGACGTCGAGGACGTGATCGTCTCGTCAGGTCCGAACGCCTGGCCCAACTGGCGCAACTTCTCCGACCGGATGATCCGTCCGGGCGAATTGGTGATCGTGGACCTGGCAGCGCTCACCTGGAACGGGTTCAAGAGTTGCGTGTACCGCACCTACTGCGTGGGCGGAAAACCCACCGACGAGATGCAGGCCGTATACGACGAAGCGCACACCTGGCTGTGGGACTCGATCGAGGCCACCAAACCCGGCGTCACCACCGCCGATGTGGCTTCCAAGTGGCCGAGCGCCCAGGAGATCTGGGGCTATGAGGAAGAAGACCAGGCGGCGGCCAACCTCTGGGGTCACGGCCTGGGTCTTGCCCAGTACGACCCACCGGTGATCTCCCGCATCTGGTCCCTGGACCATCCGGTGGAGATCCAACCGGGCATGACGTTCGCCCTGGAGACCCAGCACGGAAAGCTCCATCGGTTCGGAGTCCGCCTGGAAGAAATGCTGTACGTCACCGAGACCGGGATCGAGATGGTCTCCACCTACAAGTCTCACGAGATAATCGCCGTGGACTGACATGCCGGAGGTGGCCCGCCTGGTCTGGCTGGACGAGGCGGACGCTCGCGACCCTGCCCTGGTGGGAGCCAAGGCCGCCAGGCTGGCCCGGGCGCGAGCCCGGGGTCTGCCGGTACTCGACGGATTCGTGGTAACGGTCGATGTGGCGGATCCTGTGATTAGAGCCGCCGAGGCCGTGCTCGTATCAACCGACAACTCGGGAGCGGCCAGGTCCGCGGTCTTCAGCCAGCGGCCGCCCCTGCTACTTGGGGACTTGGCAGCATTTGCCAGGGAACTCGGAGACTCCCTGGTGGTGCGTTCATCGAGTAGGGCGGAAGCCCAGGGTGTCTGGGCTGGGGCCTTTTCCTCATATGTGGGCGTGGGTCCGCAAGAGGCTGCCACTGCAGTCATCGGCTGCTGGGCCTCGATCTTCACTCCCGACGCCCTGAAACGAGGCGAGTTCGGGGGGACGGCGCCCACCCAGATCGGGATGGGGGTGTTGGTCCAACCCGAGATTCAACCGATATCCGGAGGGATCGCCACACGGGGAGATGGCGGGACTGTCACGGTGGCCGGAACACCGGGACATCCCACCGGTTTGGCGGCCGGGTGGGAACGAGGGCACCTCGCCACGATCACCACGCGAGGCGAAGTGGAGGCCGACGTCTCCTCACCTCTTGGCCCCCGGCTCCTCCGTAAGGTCGCCGATCTGAGCCAAGCCACCTGGGAGAAGGTCGGCTTCAACCTCATCGAATGGATGGAGGGACGTGACGGGAAACTGTATCTCCTCCAGGCTCAAAGGAGCAGCGATCCAAGGCCGGAGGGCTCGAGCAGCGGCCCACCCGTTTCGACCGAACGTCCGGAGCCTTGGATGCGCGGGGCCGCCCGGATGATGATCCGGTACCCGGGTCCTGTCGGGGAGCGATTTGTGTGGCCGTGGGCAATCGGCGTCGAGAACCTCTGCCCCGCCCCTGCGGAGCCGACCGTCGAGCCGACCGCACATTTGGTCGAAAAGATCAAAAGAGCCACCGTGAGCCTGGTTTCATACCGCTGGAGCGGACGCGACCAGGCGAGCCTGGTCGAACGCGCCTGGTCGGCGCTGCGCATGGGCGATCCCTCTCCCATCGGAGAGCTGATATCGACCCATTCCTCGGTGGATCGGCGCTTCGCCGCTTCACACTTGCAGAACCTCCGGCGGTTGGGACAGGCGCTAGCCGACACAGGCGTGATTCCCCGCCCCGAGTGGGTATGGTTCCACGACCCTGACAGCCTGGACCGGCCACCCCCGGACGAACCTGGTCCGATGCGTCGTATCGGCGTCACTTTCTGGGATGCATGGCTCTATGGCGTAACCACCTCCATGGGTGAGACTGTCAGCGGGATCCCCGCCGCACGAGGATGGGGGGTGGGGCGTTCGAGGCTCATCAACAGCGCACGTGAAGCCGCTTCATTCTGTCCACGAGAGGTGATCGTCACATCCCAGCCGATCGGTAACCTCGCTCCCCTGTTATGGAACGCCGCCGGCCTCGTCGTAGCCGAGGGTAGTCCCGGGGCCCATCTGTTCGAGGTGGCCGAGTGGCTGGCCGTTCCGGCGGTGTGCGGGGTGGATATGAGCCGGTGGACCGGTCGGAATCAAGAACACTCCGGACAGTCGGTGGACTTGATAGTGGCGGTGGATGGCTCCCTCGGTCAAGCCACCGTGCTCTGCTAAAAATCGCTGGGCCGGAGGTCTCGCGCGCGCGTAGCAACCGGTCACACCCCCTAACCCCCAACATAACGGATCGGGGTGACCGCATCGTATGCTTTTTCGCCAGGTGAGGGCTCGGAACGCAACGAACGATCACCCCTGCCATACTCTCCCCACCACATCTGGGGAAGCCGCAGGTTAGGCTCCGTCCAAAGAGTCTTCCGGAGGAGGGATCTGCATATGCCTGAGAACGACCAAGTAAGAATTTCCCTGGAAGAAGTCCATCGGCTTACCGCGGCGGCCCTGCGGGCGCATGGCGCATCCACCGACAACGCAGATGCCGTGGCGCGGACCATCACCGCCGCGGAGCGCGATGACTGCAAGGCTCACGGTCTCTTCCGGGTGCCTTTCTATGTGAAGGGCCTGACCGACGGAAAGGTCAACGGAACGTCCGTTCCCGAGGTCCAGGACATCTCCGCGGGCCTGGCGAGAGTCGATGCGCACCAGGGCTACGCTCCGCTGGCGATCCGAGCCGGCATCGAAGAACTGGTGGGCAAGGCGAAGGCCAGCGGGATCGCTGCCGTCGCCATCGTCAACTGTTATCACGTAGCCGCACTGTGGCCCGAGGTGGAATGGCTGGCGGAACGTGGCTTCGTGTCTTTCGCGTTCACCCAATACCTGTCATTCGTGGCGCCGGCCGGCGGGACCCAACGGGTCTATGGCACCAACCCGATGGCCTTTGGCTGGCCCCGAGACGGCGCTCCGCCGCTGGTGTTCGATCAGGCTTCCAGCGCCAGTTCCCGGGGAGACCTTCTCCTCCACAACCGTGATGGGAAACCAATACCTCCGGGGTGGGCGATCGACCCGGATGGCAACCCGACGACCGACCCGGCAGAGGGCCTCAAAGGCGCCCAGTTGCCGTTCGGGGGGTACAAGGGAGCAGCACTGGCCCTGATGGTCGAACTTCTGGCTGGCGCCCTGATTGGCGCCCCGTTCAGCTTTGAGGCCACCGAGACCGATCCCCGCGAAGACATGCCGCCACTGGGTGGCGAGTTGATCATTGCGGTCGACCCGGCTCACTTCCACTCCGATCCCCAAGATCCCCTCATGCACTCGGAGAAACTCTTCGGTCGGGTGTTGACCCAACCCGGGACTCGTCTACCATCCGATCGGCGCTATGCGGCTCGCCAGTCGACCATGCAGAACGGAATACTCGTACCCGCAGCCTTTCACCAGACATTGCTGGAAATGGCTGGTGAAGTCGCCTGACTGTTTCACACCCCGGCCCGGGTTTGAGTCTCGGGTCTAGGGTGATCCTTGGTCAAAGGTATCTCGCAGGCGGGGATCCAGGACATCGCGCCCCGCATCGCCGAGCGTGTTCAGGGCCCAGACACTGACGAAGATCAGGACGCCGGGAAAGGTGACCAGCCACGGCGTGAGCCGAATGTAGCTGTAGCCCACTTGGAGGAGCGTTCCCCACGACGCCGAAGGTGGCTGCACGCTGAGACCCAGAAAGCCGAGGGACGCCTCGGTCAGGATGGCCACCGCCAGACCGAACGACACCTGGACGATGACCGGCGAAACGATATTGGGAAGGATGGTCCGCCGGAGCAGGGTGCCGGTCCGCACGCCCAACGCAGTCGAGGAAAGCACGTAAAGCCGTTCTTTCTCCACAACCACTGCATTGCGGACAACCCTGATCAGATAAGGCACGGTCATCAGCGCAATGGCGATCATCAAGGTTGCCAAGGAAGCTCCGAACAGGGCCACCACCATCAACCCGATGAGGATCCCCGGGAAACCCAGCAGCGCGTCGGTAATACGCATGATGATGCTGTCGACAATGCCTCCCAGCAAGCCGGCAATCATGGCCAGGGGCACGCCCGAGATCACGGCCAGTATCTCGGCCGCCACCGCGATTCCCAGCGAGATTCGGGCCCCGTGCGCCAGCAGCGTCACCATGTCTCGCCCGGTGTCGTCCGTGCCCAGCCAGAACCGGGCTGATGGGCCACTCAGGGCGGCGTCAGCGTGAATCTCTCTGGGACCGTAAGGGCTGATGAACGGCCAAATCAGGGCGAACACCGCGATGAGACCGAGTGTGATAGCCGCGGCGAGCGCCACCCGGTCTCGATTGACCATGGTCTTCCAGAAACTCATCTCAACCTCGGATCGAGAACTCGATAAAGGACTTCAACGAGGAAATTGACCAACAGGAAAGCCGTCACGAATAAAAGCAACGCTGCCTGTAGGACCGGATAGTCCCGGGCGGTGACGGCATTGACCAGCAGCCACCCTAAGCCGGGGAAGGCAAAGACCCATTCGATAAGCACTGCCCCGCCCATGAGAGTGCCGGCCTGCAAGCCGACGATGGTCAGGGCCGGCAGCAGGGCATTCCGCAAAGAATGGACCCAAATCACCCGGCGACCGGACAGACCCTTGGCCCTCGCCACGTCGACGAACTGTTCCGAAAGCACGTCCAGCATTCTTGACCTCACAAACCTCATGGTGGGCGCCGCCAGGGTTATCTCCAGCGTAAGGGAGGGCAAAGCGATGTGCATGGCCCACTCCCCGAGACCTTCGGTGGGTGAGACGTATCCGGACGCCGGAAAGATCTGAAACTGGATCGCCAGCACCAGAACCAACAGGATTCCCAGCCAGAACTGCGGTATCGCTATTCCCGCGCTGACGAAACCGGTCAGGAACCGGTCGATGGGACTTCCGCGCCGAAGCGCGGCCAGAACACCACCGGGGACGGCGATGAAGACCGACATGATCAGAGCGACGACTGCCAATTGCACCGAAGGCCAGATCTTCTCGGCAATGACCTGCTCGACCGGAAGCCCATTCACCACCGAATGTCCAAGCTCGCCTCTCAAGATGTCGGTCAGCCAATTGCCGTATTGGACCAGGAGGGGATCGTTATAGCCGAGTCTCTCCCTGGCTGCATCCAACTCTTCCATCGACACACCGATCTGACCGCCGTACATCGCCAGGACCGGATCACCCGGCGCTAACCTCATCGCAAAGAAGAGCAGGGCCGATGCGATCAGCAGTACGGGGATCGCCTGAAGGAGACGCTGGGAGGATGCCTTGAGGATCTTTTGCCGCCTTTCTAGGTGTCTGCGAAACTTCCGTACATCTTGCCGCGCCCATCCTGGCGGACCGTTTGCGGCCCGAGGTGCCGCCACATCCGTCGAGCGACATTCCACATTTCAAGTTCTTTTTCAGGGACCGACGCAATCTGGATACCCACCGGCAGCCCATCTCGATGAAGGCGCATGGGAAAAGTCAGGGTGGGGTACTCGACCAGGTTGATCGGCGCGGTGTACCGGGTCTTGCGGGTCAGCAACCCTTCCACGTTCGACAGATCAATCGGGCTGCCCGACGTATCGTCATCCTCGCATTGGGCGAACGCGCGAGACCAGACGAGTGAATAGGGTCGGACCGGAGTGACCGGCGTAACAACCGCATGACAGTCCCTGAGTTCCTCCGCATACTGCTGCTTGAATCGGCGCCGGGCACTCAACGCTCCCGCATAGTCCTCGGGCGAGGTCTTGGGTCCATCGGTCAGCAGTTGGCGAGAGGGGCCTGACAGTACTTCTCTGGCCTCCTTTGTGAGATGGGACTCGAGGGCCCGTGAGTACTCGTAGGCAAATATCTTCCAGATCGCATCCCGGACCTGGCTCCCCAGACCTGGCAGTCGCACCCTCACCGTGGAGTAACCACAATCCTGCGCCCAAGAGCTCACCTCTTCTTGCAGGTCGGCGTGATCGTCGTCCACCTCTTCACCTTCCAGGTCCAGGATCCCGATGCGCCCCTCCCCCCGACCGGAGTCGGAAAGCATCTGCGACCAGGCGTTCCCTTCCAACTCACCTCGGCCGCCCGGGGAGGGAACGGCTTGCCCCAGCAGATCCAGGTCACGAGCCATGACCCCGATGGCATCCAGCGTGGAGGGACCAGGCCAGACGCCATCTTTGTGCCAGGGGTGCTTCCCGGATGGCTTGTAGGAGAGGACCCCGCAAAACTCCGCGGGAATCCGAACGGAACCAGCCGCATCCGTGCCCAGGGCCACATCACACAGAGCTGCAGCGACAGCCGCCGCCGAGCCGCTGGAACTACCTCCGGGAATCAGGGAGTGATTCCATGGATTCACCGCCGGCGGCAGACCGCAACCCGGAGCGCCGTAACCGAGTTCGTACATGTTGGTCTTGCCCGTGATCACAAAGTCCTGGCGAACCAGCCACTTGACCCACGCCCCGGAGACCGATTCGTTACTTCTGAGCACCGGCGCCGCCAGACCCGCCGACAAGGGGAATCCCTCCACTTGGATGTTGTCCTTGATGGCGGCCGTCAGGACTCGATCATCTCCACCGGGGTGACCGGACTCCCGGCCGGCCTTCCGCGGCGGCGGTGTTTGATCCTGACGGTTCGCGGGGAGATAGCGTACAACCACGAAGGCGTTCAACTCTCGATTCGTGGCGTCGAATTCCTGACTGGTCCTCGGATGACGCACTTTCTTCTCACTCATCGGACAGAGTTCCTATCGAGTTCAAGTGCCGTAGGATCGCCGCTTGGGCCTGTTCAAGATGGATTCCAGTCAATTCGATGGCCCGGTCGGCGTCCCGGCGGCGATAGGCGTCCAGGATCTCCTCGTGATGGCGCCGATCCTGCCTGAGGTCGGCGACTGGCGCGCCGGCCTGCGTCCACTGATACCGTTCGCAAATACCCACCAGCCTGTCATAGATCGAGATCAAATGAGGCATTCTCGAGGGTTCATACATCGATCTGTGGAACCTGGAGTTGAGCCCTATCAGGGTCAGGCGATCCTCTTTCTCTGTTGCAACATGCATCTGGCCGAGCAGGGAGTCCAACAGCGCCATCACGGAGTCATCGGCGCCCCTGATACCCTCGGCCATGGCTATGGGTTCAATCGCACAGCGCAGTGCATACAACTCCTTCACTTCCTCCAAGCTCAACGGCCGCACTCGCATCGACGAGTGGGGTTGGAGCGTGACGTAGCCCCGCTCGGAGAGTCGGCGGAGTGCTTGTCGAATCGGGGTGCGGCTGATTCGATAGGTGGCCTCGAGGTCCTTTAGCAGGATGCGTTCTCCGGCCTTCAGTTCCCCCGACAGGATCGCTCCGCGGATGGTGCTGTAGGCAAAGTCCTCCAGTGTTCTGAACAGGGGATCGTTGGATTGGGGCGACGACATCAAGGGACGATTCATATCACCACCAAACTCGCTTGGATGAGTTCTCTGGTGTACTCGGTATCCGGCCGGGTCAGCACTTCTTTGACAATGCCAGTCTCGATGGTCCTGCCTTCTTTCATTACTATGACTCTGTCGGCCAGCATGTTCATCACTCCCAAGTCATGGGTTATGAAAACGAAGGCAAGTCCCTCTTGCCTGGCCAGCGAGGCCAAGAGTTCCAGTATCTGTGCCTGAATGCTGACATCCAATGCCGAGACTGGTTCGTCGCATATCAGCACCTGCGGCTCAACCGACAGCGCTCGAGCGATGGCAACTCTCTGGCGCTGTCCCCCTGACATCTGGTGTGGGTAACGCTCTGCGAAGGACGGGTCCAAGCCGACCCTTTCCAGTAGTTGACCGGCCTGCTCGAAGGGAGAATCGGAAGAATCAAGAGCGTGAGCTCGCGGCCCTTCCATGAGAAGATCAACAACCTTGCGCCGGGGGTTGAGGCTTCCGTAGGGATCCTGAAAGACGATCTGCGCTCTTCTCCGGATATCTCTAAGTGCGCTTTTGCCCAGTTCGTCCAGATCGGCGCCCAGGATTTCACGACGTCCCTCAACGAGAGCGTTACGTGGCTCGAGCCGTATCAGGGATAGGGCGACCGTCGACTTTCCACTCCCCGATTCTCCCACCACCGCCACCGTCTCCGCTCTCCTCAACTCAATGTTGAACTCCTCAACGGCCGGAGTGGCCTTGGTCCCATAAGAGACCAGTCGTCCCTCCCGGTAGGCCACCGACAAGCCCGTAGCCCTGAGGATGACTTCATTGCCACTCTCGGACTCCCCTCCAACTTGAGAAGACGACCCGGCGGTCTGGAGAGCAAGCGGTGTGAATAAGGGGGTGGGGTCTCTTGATGTCTCGTCCCATCTCTCACGTCCGTCATCACCAATGCCATCCCCCAAGGGATAGAAGCAGGCGGCGCTGTGCAGTCCACCGTGGTCCTCCAGCGGGGGAGAGTGGCTTCGACACTTGCCGGCGGCTCGAGAACATCGTGGAGCGTAGACGCAATTGTCCCAGGTCGACTCCAGATTGATGGGAGCGGTCCCGGTAATGGGCTGCACTTCGGTGCGGAAACCACCCCTCAAATCCAGTGGACAACTCTCTATGAGACCTCTCGTGTAAGGGTGCCGAGGCTCCGAAAGCACGTCCGTAGTCCTACCCCTTTCGACCACCCGGCCCGAGTAGAGCACCGCCAATCGGTCGGAAACGCTGGCGATGACCCCCACATCGTGGGTGACCAGCAACATGCTTAATCCCATGTCGTCCACCAGGGAACGAAGCAGCTTCAAGATTCGGGCCTGTGTTCGAACATCCAAGGCGGTGGTTGCCTCGTCGGCAATCAACAGCAACGGGTCGCAGGCGATGGCCATGGCGATGGCGACCCTCTGTTGCTGCCCGCCCGACAACTCGTGCGGATAACGCGAGAGGAAGTGCTTGTCGCCCCGAAGCCCCACCGATTCCATCAACTCGACCACTCG
>CAYWGY010000055.1:0-1972 GCA_964458055.1 uncultured Acidimicrobiaceae bacterium
TTCTTCAACCGCCACCAGTCGGGTGTGGGGAAGTTCCTGGCGTAATCCAGGCAGGAACTTCTCCCTGACCACCTCGGCTGCATAGTGTGAGTCCGGTTGGTCGGTGGCGGCGTCTGCCGGAAAGTACATGGGACCCTCGGGAAGCCTGACGCAGATCTCGGCGACAACCGCATCAAGGTTGTGGCCGCGGAGGGCACTGATAGGGATGTAGGCTGCGAAGTCCCATTCTGATACCTCGAGGAGCCGAGCAGCAATCTTCTCTTTCGAGAACCTATCTGTCTTGTTCACCAGCACCACCACCTTTGATGGGTCTCTGGACAGGCGAGCCGCGATGCGGCGGTCCCCCATTCTGAGGGGTTGGCGAACATCCACCATGAATGCAACCAGGTCCGCGTCGTCGAGGGCCCCGTAGACCAGGCGGTTCAGCCTGTTCCCCAACTCGTTGCGGGGCTTGTGCAGCCCGGGAGTGTCGACGAGCACCAATTGCCAGGCGGGAGGGTTTCGGAGGGAGTCGGTGACTACCCCCCTTATCGTGTTGCGGGTGGTCTGCGGTTTCCGCGAGGTGATGGCAACTTTCTGTCCCACCAATGCGTTCACCAGCGTGGACTTCCCGACATTCGGGCGCCCCACCACCGATATGAAGCCGGACTTCATCCGGTCCAGTCCCGGCGCCCCGGCAGGCCTACCCCACGGCTGCAGCCGCCATCCCTTCTCCCATGGTCTCCCCGCTCCACTGCACCGTCAACTCCGACACCCGATGGCCGAGTACCTCTATGACCGTGAAATCCACTCCCGAGGTGGAGAGGACCTCTCCGACTCTGGGAACCCGGCCGGCGAGGGCAAGCACCAGTCCGCCGACCGTGTCCCATTCCTCCTGGGGTAGGGGTACTCCCAGTATCTCGCCCAGGTCGTCCACCGGGAAGCGGCCGTCCACATGCCAGGTTCCCGCCCCTTCGGTCCGGAGCCACTCGTCGCGCTCGTCATGTTCATCCACAATCTCCCCCACCAGTTCCTCCAGGAGGTCCTCGATCGTAACCAGGCCCGCGGTCCCGCCGTGCTCGTCGATCACCACCGCCATGTGGTCCCCGCTGCGCCTCATCTCCCATAGCAACTGGGAGACCGCCTTGGTCTCGGGGACGTAAAGGGGCGTCCTGTGGATATCCGCCACCGTGGCGTCGGCGCGGCCTTCGACCAGCACCGCGATGAGATCCTTGGCCAGCACCATTCCCACCACGTGATCGATCCCTCCGTCCAGAACCGGGAACCGGGAGAACCCGTATTCCGTTACGATTCCGGCCAGGTCCTCCAGTCCGGCGTCGACGGCAACCGTCACCATGTCGGTCCGGGGAACCATGACCTCTCTCACGATCGTGTCAGAGAACTCAAGCACCGAAGAGATCATTTCCTTTTCCTGTGCCAACTCTTCTTCCTGCACAAGAGTCTCGCCGGCGTCGGCGGGCACCTCTCGTCTCCACAATCCTGCCTGTAAGCGCCCCGTCAGGCTCACCAGCGCAGTAAGCCGCTGCGAACCTTTCCATACCGCACCCAGCGCCGAACCGACAGCACCCGTCCCCAGCGTGATCGTCAACGTGAGCGCAATCACCCAACCGCCACCCAAATCGCCTGTCGAGAAGGAGGCCGCAAGACAGATGGCGCCGGTGAGCAACACAAGACGCTCGATCCGGGAACCGGCCAATACCTGCCAATCATCCCGTCCCAGCAGACGATGGTGTCGTTCCGCCCGCAGCGCCCCGGTCGCGGAAGCCTGGGCAATCGCGGCACGATCCATCTTCGCCAGGGCTCCCAGCCCCATGCGCAGAAGAGCGGCCAACACCATGAGGAACGTTCCCAGCCAGAAGAGGATCATCGTCTCGCCAGCCCCTCCACCGCCAGATGGCGGCTCTCCAAATCCTCCATGATCACGGCGTCCTCATCCGTGTCATGCCGGTACCCCAGAAGATGGAGCACCCCG
>CAYWGY010000055.1:1982-12883 GCA_964458055.1 uncultured Acidimicrobiaceae bacterium
TCCCATCTCCTCTGAGAAATCGTAGCCCTCCCTTTCACACTGGCGGGAGACGTAGTCGGGGGCTATCACCACATCCCCCAGATGCGGGGGTGGCCCTCCCTGCGGACCACGGTTCCCCCCCGACCCCGGCTTGATGACTTGGAGCGGCAGGGCCAAAACGTCAGTGGGAACAGGGTAACCACGATTGTGCAGGTTTATCTCAGCCATCCGCCTTTCACCTACCAAGTTGATGTCCACCATGGACCGTTGTGAACAGCCCTGCCCTTCCAGCACGGCCCCGGCCAACCGCTCCAGCAGAACCGTGTCCACGGGAAAGGACGGCCCACCGATGATCTGCACGTTCATCGGTGTGTGGTACCCCTTGCGTCAGGAGGTTCTTCCGGGCTTGTAGATGAAGGCTCTTCCATTCAGATCGGGTGGTGAAAGATGGTGTTCACGGGAAATTCGGATACTGGATGCGCTGATGGTAGTGCCCTGCCATCGCCTCCACGAAGGCGTTGCGTATTGATTGCAATTCGGCAAAGGTGAGGGCCGCCTCGGTCAGTTGGAAATCGGACATCTTTTCTCTGATAATCCCGTCTATTACCGCTCCGATGGCCTGAAGAGTCGGCTCGGGCGGCGACTCTTCACCCCGGGATGCCTGGAAAGCGGCCCTGCAGGCGCCCTCCGCTCCGTCCGCCAGCATTACTATGGCCATCTCCTTCGACCGGGGTTTCTCGCCCACATGTCGAAAGTCCTCTACATCGACATTCTCCTCCCCGTAGAGGTTCAGGGCCTTGTCGTAAAAGTAACGCATGATGGCTGTGCCGTGGTGGGTGAGGATTCCCTCCCTCACCGACGACGGTATTCCGTAACGCTTGGCCAATGCCATCCCGTCGGTCACATGCCGGCGCAATACCTCCGCCGACTCCTCGGGAGTCATTTCATCGTGGGGGTTGATCCCCCCGAACTGGTTCTCGATGAAGAACTGAGGATTCTCGGTCTTGCCGAGGTCGTGATAGTAGGCGGCTGCCCGGGCCAGGAGGTTGTTGGCCCCGATGGACTTGGCCGCAGTGCTGGCCAGTGTTCCAACCATCAAGGAGTGATTGAAGGTGCCGAAGGCCTTTTCCTGGAGTAGTTGCAGGGCTTCGTGATTGCGGTCCGTCAGGTCGAGCAGGCGCAGTGTGGTGGTCACATCGAAGGGGATCTCCAGAAAGGACATGGCGGCCAGCGCTGCCAGAGCCGCGATCAGGGAAGAGGCGAAGGCCAGCACACCCGCCTGGAGCATCACTCCCACCGGCGACTGCGCGAGGCTGGTGTGGAAGATCCAGGCGGTTGCCGCCGCGATCACTGCCAGGGCTCCCGCAGAAACGGCCACCGAGTTCCGGAAAGCCCGGCGGCTGGAGGCAGCCGAGATGAAACCGACCGGCGCCAGCGTGGCCAGGAGAGCGTAGGTGGTGGCTCCGGGATCGCGGGTACCCACCGCGGTGAGCACCGCCAGGGCGATTGACATGATGATCGCCATACGGTTGTCCAACAGCACCGCCGCGAAATAGCCGAAGGCCACCGCCGGCAGGATGTAAATGCCCACTTCGTAGCCGAAGACCTCCCCGACGAAGGTGGCGCCCCGAACCGCCCCGGCTGCCAGCACCGTCAATACCCCGAAGAGAGTGAGCAGATGGACCTGGTTCCACAAATCGGAACGGAAGCGATAAAAGTACAGGGAGAGAACGGCCACAACCGCTCCCACGACCACCAGCACTCCTGCCTCCTGCACCGGTCGACCCGTGGCGGCGCCTGTCTCGGAGATGGCATCGATGATCAACCGTGTCAGGGGCTCACCTTCACCGATGATGGGCTGGCCCGGACGATATGAGACCCTTACCTCCTCCTGGGCCTCCGCCGCCTCGGTGCGCAACCGTTCGGTGGCGCCGGTGTCCAGGAGGGAATTCGGACGCAGGAAGGAAGCTGCGATGTCAGCAGCCGCCTCCCCGGCGGCCGGGTTCCGGACGTCGTCGATGAAGACCACCGGCGGATCCGAGAGGATGCTGCTCTGGGCGGCCAGCAGATCTTCACTCTTGATTTCGTCGGCGAAGGCGTTGACGATCAGGGTGAGCGCCGCCCTGTCGATCTCCACCAATCCCGGCTCCACCCCCGAGACTCCCCGGAAGACGTCTTGGGTTGCCACTTCCACCAACGTCGCGACCGAGGCTGTGTTCAACTGCGGATAGGAACCCAGGAGTTCCTGATTCTGCAACTGGATGGCGCGGGTGAGGGGCACGAAGGGAACGGGGGCCAACTCACACCCTGCGACCTCCACACAGACCACCTGTTGACTCCGCAGGGGAAGGAATATGGTGAACCCCGTGGGAAGATCGGAATCCTGGCTGTCCACCACCACATCCCATGCCCCCGCAGGAACCTGGAGCGTGAAGTCTCCGTTCGCCTGGGTCTGGGTGTCATATCCCTCCCCCAGAGGGGAAACGGCCCTGACCGTGATCAGACCCCACCCCACGTCCGGATAGGGACCGTCCTCGGTGATGGCTCCATCAGAATCGATGTCCAGAAACACCCGACCGGACAGGGTAACCCTGGCCGGGGACGGCGGCGCGACGGTCTCGGTCGAGGTGACGACGGGAGGCGCCCCGGTGGTGGTAACCGTTTCCAGGTCTTCTGAACCGGGGGTCGTGACCTGATCACCCTCATTGGAGTCTTCAACACCATCGTCGGAGGCAGTGATACCTTCGGTCGTGGCTGAATCGGCGTCCCCACTGGCGCTATCGGCAGGTTCGGGAAGGGTCGTGGTGGTGCTGGTGGTGCTGGTGGTCGTGGTGGTGCTGGTGGTCGTGGTGGAGGTTGACGTGGTGGTGCTGGTTGGTGGCAGGAACAGCGTCTCCACCCATTCCGGAGCAGGAGAGAGCACGCCACCCCTGGCGGTCGAGAAGAGGTCGGCCAAGTCCCTATTGACCTGTTGCTCGATGCTCTCGTCGCGACTGGTCACCACCTCGACTTGCTCGGCAGCTGCATTACGCAGAGCCTCGGTGGTCTCCTGGTCGACCACCTCGCTTCCGCGCTGTGCCACGTAGTCACGGGTGGCAAGTTCTCCCACCCTCAGATCGACCTCCCCGCTTGCCGCTCCCACGGTGAGGGTGGCCCAGGAGAGCACGACAATGGAGACCAGCACCAGCCCGCGAACCAGCGATTTCTCCCGGCCGGTGTTGGCCTGACCTCCGCTGCCGTTCACGGTCCGCCGGCCCTGTCACCCTCCGGGGCAGCGATCGAGCGGCCCTGCTCGTAACGCTGGTAGGCATCAATGATGTCGGCAACAACCCGATGCCGCACCACGTCGCGGCTTGTCAACTCCACGAAGGCGACCCCGGATATGCCTTGAAGGATCCGGCTAACCATCCCCAGTCCAGATCGGCCCGCCGGGAGGTCCGTCTGGGTGAGGTCACCGGTGATGATCATCTTGGAATTGAAGCCCAGCCGGGTGAGAAACATCTTCATCTGTTCGGGTGTGGTGTTCTGCGCCTCATCGAGGATCACGCAGGCATCATTGAGAGTCCGGCCCCTCATGTAGGCCAGCGGTGCTATCTCGATGGTTCCCCGCTCTATCAGGCGAGACGATTCCTCGGCGCCCAGCATGGCCCACAGGGCATCGTAGAGTGGCCGGAGATAGGGATCCACTTTGGCCGTGAGGTCGCCGGGAAGGAAACCAAGCCGCTCACCAGCCTCCACCGCCGGCCGGGTCAGCACGATTCTCTGACAACTTCCCTGCACCAACGCCTCCACTGCCGCTGCCATGGCAAGGTAGGTCTTTCCTGTCCCCGCCGGTCCCACGGCGAACGTCGCGGTGTTCTCCCTCATGGATTGTACGTACAGTAACTGGCGGTGGGTCTTGACCCTCACTACCCTGCCACGCCCCACCGTGAGGGTGTGGCTCAAAACTCCTGCAGGGTCGGGAAGGTCCTCACGGACCATCCGGACCACCGGACCGACCTGGCCTGCCAGCGAGGTCCCCTCCTGAACCAGCAACAACAGTTCGTTGATTACCGACTCCGCGACCTCGACCTCGTCGGAAGGTCCCTTCAGGGAGACATTGGCGCCTCTCGCCACCATCTGGACCTGCGGGAAGGACTCCTGGAGCACCCTGAAGTAGGAATCACTGGTGCCAAGTAGGTCCCGAAGCAGGTGCTGGCTCGGAACCGACACTTCCCGGAAAACCGCACTGGCACTCATCTAGGTCCGGAATCCAACAAGAGTCGACCCATCATGCTCGCTGTTGGATCCACCAGCGCGGGGCATTGGCGAGTCATCCCGGCGGCCAGCCCATCCGCCGGCCTCCCAGCAAATGAAAGTGCAGGTGATGGACAGTCTGGCCTCCATCGCTTCCGACGTTGGCCACCCAGCGCCACCCTTGGGTGAGCCCTTCCTGGGAGGCAACCATCCTGGAGAGTTGCACGACATCGCCCATTATCGACGGGTCGTCAACCTCGTTCAAAGACGGCACATGACGGCGGGGGATTACCAGCACATGCGTGGGCGCCTGGGGATTGATATCGCGAAAAGCCATAGCCCCTTCGTTCTCGCCCACCACGGTGGCGGGGATCGATCCTGCGATGATCTGGCAGAAGAGACAGTCGTTACTCACTGAACCCCCGAGGCGGTGTGCGGCGTCTGAACGGTGGCCTATTCGCGAAAATCATATCAGATAGGCCCATGCCGGAATGACCAGATGTGACATTCTCTTGCCCGTCCTTCCCTGTCACTTCCTTCGAGCCGACTTCCTGAGCTTCTTCATCCTGCCGGACCGCGGCCGGGGCGACTCGCCACGCAGGTCGGCCAGGGTCCTAAGAAGTTCTTCTTCCGCATGATCCAGATTCCGGGGTACCTCTACCTCGACCTCCACCAACAAGTCTCCCCGTCTCCTTCCACCAATGGGCGGCGTTCCGTAACCCGCCAGCTTGGCGACCCAGCCCGGCTGGGTTCCTGGCGGGATCTGTAGGGTGTGAAAACCGCCTTCCAGCAAGGGAATCTTCACCTCGGCGCCCAGGGCCGCCTCGGTGATCCCGACAGTGATGCGGTGAAACAGATGGTCGCCCTCCCTCTCGAACCGGCTGTCGGAGTGGACCCCGATCTGAACGTACACGTCACCGGCCCGCCCCCCCATGGGAGCGGCCGCTCCTCTTTCGCGCAGTCTCAGCCTGGCCCCGTCAGAGACACCGGCGGGAATCTCGACTTTCACGGAGCGTCGCCGGGGTTGCACGCCCTCGCCGCCGCAGCGTCCGCATGCCTGCGTGGCCACCCGGCCCCTTCCCCGGCATCTTGGACATGTGGACGTGGTGACCATCGACCCAAAGAAGCTGGAACGGGTTGAACGGACCATGCCGGACCCTGCGCATCCGAGGCAGGCGGTGACCCTGGCACCCGCAGCCACCCCGTCCCCGCCACAGGCCGAGCATGCACCCTCCGCCTCGAACTCCACCTCTTTCTCGACACCGAATGCCGCTTCCTCCAGGGTGAGTCCCATCCTGACGAGAATGTCCTCGCCCCTGGAACCCCGGGTCCCGCCGGCGCCACCGAAGAACCCCGACCCGCCGAACACCGACCGGAGAAGGTCATCGAGGTCCCCGAACATTCCCGAGATGTCGATCTGTTCACCCTGGTCGTACGACCGGCGCCGCTGGGGGTCCGAGAGGACCTCGTAGGCCTCCGCTACTTCCCGGAATCTCGCCTCTGCTCCGGCATCTCCCGGGTTGGCGTCAGGATGAGTCTCTCGGGCCAGTTGCCGAAAGGCCTTCTTGATCGAGGCCGGGTCGGCATCGCGGGGCACGCCCAGTATCTGGTAGTAGTCTTTGGCCATCGCTGGAGGTGTCAGGCGCCCAGGCGATCCGCGAGTTCTGCGCTCACTCTTTCCACCACCGAGATCGTGCGGCCGTAGTTCATGCGCGTGGGGCCCAGGACTCCTATCCGCCCCTGGGAACTCCCGGCCAAATAGGAGGTGGAGACAACGGCCAGATCCACCTCCAGATCGGGAATCTCCTCCCCTATGCGAATGGTCGTCCCTGAATCGGAGGCCAAGAGATCCAACATCAATGTCTCTCTCTCCAGCATTCCCAGGACGCGGGAGACCGCGTCAAGGTCATGCCAGAGGTCGGCGAGGCGGCCGGTCCCCATCACGTATACATCCGAGATGTCCGTCATTCTCTTTGCCACCCGGTTCAAGCCGTCCCACACAACGTCGAAGCACTCGCGAAGGGGCGTGTTGGGAGCGCCGGGAGCAGCCAGGGCAGGGCGATCGGGCAGCCCCAGTGGCGACCCCATCGCCTGGGTCCGGACCAGTCGCTCAACATCGGACAGTTCCGTGTGAGTTACCGGGGCCGGCAGGTAACAGAGTTCGCGGAGTACCCGGGCCGATTCGGTCACTACAACCAAGAGCGCCATCCGCAGTTGCAGCGAGACCAGATGGATGCTGCGAATACGCTGGGTGGCCAAGTCAGGACCGACCACCACCGCGGGCAGCCGGGTGATGTCCGACAGCAGGCGGCTGGTTGACTGAAGCATGCGATCCAACTCCACTTCCACCTCGTCGAAGAAGGTGGAAATCCTGCTCCGTACCGCCCCGCGCAGTCGTAGCGCGACCTGGTTGTCCACGTAATAGCGGTAGGCAAGAGCAGTGGGGATCCTCCCCGCGGAGGTGTGAGGTTGGGCCACGTAGCCGTCCTCCTCCAGCCGGGCCAACTCTATGCGCACGGTCGCGGGGGACACTTCCAGGTCGCTGTTCTCCAACACCGCCTTGGAACTCACCGGAGCGGCGCTGCCAATGTAGCACTCCACCAGGGTGCGGAGGATCTCGGAACGGCGATCGCCAAGCATTTTCTCAGGGTACCAAACTATGGGAAAAGTCCCAGACCGTATCCTGCATCGCCGGCGACCGGGATCCGAAGTGAGAGCACCGCCCGGCCGACCTCGTCGGTCAGGAGCGGACGTTCGACCTTGAGCCGTCCCTTCTCCAGGGCGATCACACCCGCTTCGCGAAGGCGTCTGCCTTGCTCGGAGCGCCAGAGCGCCATGCCCGCCAGACCCGCGGTTACCCCTGCCCTGCGGCGGATGCCCAGCAACACCCGCTCGGACTCTGCTTCCCAGCCTTCGATTAGTTGGAGTCTTTTCTTCGGGTCTTGCCCGTCCTCCACCGCCTTGAGGTAGGGCGCGATGCCCCGGATATTCTCCCATCGCGTGCCCTCACGGAACGAATGAGCACCGTTACCGAATCCCAAGTACTCCCCCTGACCCCAAACCGAGAGGTTGTAGCGGCAAGGATGTCCGGGGCTGGCCGCGTTCGACACCTCGTAACGCACCAGTCCCGCATCCGCGCACACCCTGTCAGCCTCCTCCCAGCAGTCGGCCTGGCGGTCCGGGTCCGGAGGGCAGGCACCCTTCCTCACATCCTTCCACAGGACCGTGCCGGGTTCGACCGTGAGGGCGTAGGTTGAGAGGTGGTCCGGATAGCAGGCCAGCGCCCGGGCCAAGGTCTCGGTCCACGACTGGCGGCTCTCCACCGGAGAGCCCATTATCAGGTCCAGGTTCACCGAGCCAAACCCAGCCATGCGAGAGGCCTTGACCGCCGTTCCAATATCCTCCGGAGAGTGACGGCGGCCCAAGTATGAAAGCACCCGAGTATCAAAGGACTGAGCCCCGAGCGACACCCGAGTGAACCCGGCCTCCACCAACTCCTCGGCCTTGGGTTCCGTCCAATCCTCAGGGTTGGCTTCAAGGCTGACCTCCACTCCCTCCGCCAGCCCGAAGTTCCGTGCCAACTCCTCCAGAATCCTCCGCAGCCATGCCACCGGCATCCGGGAGGGAGTCCCTCCGCCGAAGTTCACGGCTTGGAGCGGTCCCCATGCGGACGCCGCCCGGATCTCAGCCAGAACGGCTCGGGCGTATCGGACCGAGAGATCATCTTTGCCCGCTACCACCGCGAAGTCACAGTAAGGGCACACTTGCTCGCAGAAGGGAATGTGGACATAGGCCGATTTCCAAGTCGAGGCTCGGTCTGCCAGGTGGGAATCATCCGGCGAAGGAGGCCGCCCGAGGCGTGGCTTCAATCCCTCACCTGGAGAGCGGCCACGAAGGCCTCCGAAGGCACTTCCACCGATCCCACCATTTTCATGCGCCGCTTCCCTTCCTTCTGGCGGGCGAGCAGTTTCTTCTTGCGGGTGACGTCTCCTCCGTAACACTTGGCAAGAACGTCCTTGCGCTTGGCCCTGATGGTCTCCCGGGAGATTATCCGGCCCCCGACGGCGGCTTGGATGGGCACATCGAACAGTTGGCGGGGAATGATCTTCTTGAGTCTGGTCACCATCTCCCGACCGTACCCGTATGCATTCTGGCGATGGACCACCGACGAGAAGGCATCCACCGGAGAACCGTTCAAGAGCAAGTCCACCTTCACCAGGTCCGAGGGCTGGTAGCCGTCGGGCTCGTAGTCGAGAGAAGCAAAACCCCTGGTTCTGGACTTGAGTTGATCGTAGAAGTCGAACACGACCTCCGCCAGGGGGAGGCGGCAGGTGAGCTCCACCCGTTCCGTGCCCAGGTAGTTGATCGGACCCAACTCACCCCTCCTCGAGGTGAGGAGTTCCATCACCGCTCCCAGAAACTCGGGAGGGACCAGAATCAGCGCTCTGATCCATGGCTCCTCCACCAGGGCTTCCCTTCCCGAGGCGGGGAAATCGGCAGGTGAACGGACCTCTTTGGGGTTCTTCCCCGGGAGAGTGACCCGGTAGGCCACCGAGGGCGAGGTGGTCACCAGATCCAGGTCGTACTCCCTTTCCAAGCGCTCCCGTACGATCTCCATGTGCAGCAACCCGAGGAAACCGCACCGGAATCCGAATCCCAGGGCCTGGGACACCTCCGGCGCGATCTGAAGTGAAGCATCGTTGAGTTGGAGCTTCTCCAAGGCCTCCCGCAACCGGGGGTATTCGTCGCCGTCGGTGGGAAACATCCCGGCGAACACCATCGAACGAGGATCCGTATAACCCTTGAGCGCTTGCGATGCGGGGCGATGCGCAGAGGTGACCGTGTCTCCAACCCTGACACGGTCGATCTCCTTGGCGCCGGTGATGAGGTATCCGACCTCCCCCGGTCCGAGGGTTTCGACCGGCACCGAGGCCGGAGTGAGTACCCCGATCTCGGCGGCGTCACGCTTCTCCCTCGTTGCCATGAACATGACACGCTCTCCCGCCAACAGGGTGCCCTCCACCACCCGCACGTAGCAGACCACACCCCGGTAGATGTCGTAGTAGGAATCGAAGATCAGGGCAGACAGGGGAAGGTCGGGGTCTCCGGCCGGCGGGGGAACGTCAGCCACGATGCGCTCGGTGAGTTCGTCCACGCCCTCGCCGGTCTTGGCGGATACAAAGAGAGTGTCAGCTGGGTCTCCACCGAGCACGCGGGCCAATTCCTCGGCGGCCCGTTCGGGTTCGGCCGAAGGGAGGTCGATTTTGTTCACCACCGGAATTATCTCCAGGCCTGCCTCGACCGCCAGATAGGCATTCGCCACGGTCTGGGCCTGCACTCCCTGGTTGGCGTCCACCAAAAGCAATGCCCCTTCGCAGGCTGCCAGCGACCGCGACACCTCATAGGAGAAGTCGACATGCCCGGGCGTGTCTATCAGGTTGAGGACATGGCGACGACCATCCACGGCCCGGTAGTCCAGTCGCACCGCCTGGGCCTTTATGGTGATTCCGCGCTCTCGCTCAAGGTCCATGGAGTCGAGCACCTGTTCCCGCATGTCTCTCCTGGAGACAGCCTCGGTCGACTCGATCAGACGATCAGCCAGCGTTGATTTGCCGTGATCGATGTGGGCGATGATGCAGAAGTTCCTTATAAGGGAACGAGAAGGCACGGTTTGTGGAACCTGGGTGAGACAAATGAGGTCAGGGCATTATGTTACCTGTAAGGAGTGATCGGAGTCCGTTGGTAGCCGATCCCCGATCCGGGGACCCCCGATGACCGAGGGCCTGGTCTGGTTCCGCAGAGATCTTCGCCTGAGCGACAATCCGGCGTGGACGCAAGCGCGTTCGCGACACCGGCGCATCATCGGGTTGTTCGTCATTGACCCACGGCTGTGGAACCGGGTCACCCCCGTGCGAAGGAACTTCCTGGCAGGCCATCTGAGGTCCCTCGACTCGGCCATCCGCGATCTCGGAGGGCGGCTGCGAATCGAGCGGGGTGATCCGGTGGAGTTGGTTCCCGCGGTGGCCGGAGAACGGCCCGTTTACGCCAATGTCGACGTCACCCCCTTCGCCGGCCGACGGGACGCGGCGGTGGAACGGAGGGTGCGGATCCGTTGGCGGCACGGGACCTACGTTCATCCACCCGGCTCGGTGCTGACCGACGCCGGCGGTGTGTACAGGGTGTTCACACCCTTCTACAGAAAATGGCTGAGCCTGGACCCATGCGGATCACGCCAGGGGGGAGAGAGTTCGATCGCCACCGATCCGGGCATCGGGATTCCCCGGACTCCGCCCCCTCCCATGATCGTGGGTGAGGCGGCGGCGAGGGCGAGACTCGAGCGCTTTGCCGGTCGCGTCGACCGCTACCACCGGGAACGGGACCGCCTCGATCTCGACGCAACATCCCGACTCTCGGTGGATCTGAAATGGGGCGCCATCAGCCCCCTCGCGATCCTTCGGCGACTGGCAGAGCGGGCCCCCGAGAAATCGGGTGATCCGGAAGACAACGAGGACACCGCGGCGAGAAGTGTCGGTGCGGTCCGGCGACAACTGGCCTGGCGGGACTTCCACGCCCACCTGCTGGCGGAGTATCCCCACCTGGTCGATCAGGCATTGAAACCGGCCTACGACCGCATTGCCTGGTTGGATGACGCCGAAGGGCTGACCGCTTGGAGAGAGGGTTTGACC
>CAYWGY010000056.1:0-6669 GCA_964458055.1 uncultured Acidimicrobiaceae bacterium
CCCGTGGACGACGAAACAGGAACCCGGCAAGAACACGACCCAGGACGCGGTCGGGCACGGCTGCCTGCCGGTAGGAGATGGCCACCACATCCACCTGAGCCGACGAGAGTCCGGTGAATGCCAATCCCAACCCGGCGAGCAACGGGTTAGCGGCTGCGGCCACGAGTGAGAAACCGCCCGCTGCCCCTAGCAGTGATCCAACGCAGATCCTTGCTCGCGGGAACCTGGCAGCAACGGCTGGCGCCACGACGTAACCCAGGAGGTAGCCACCGGCGTAGACGCTCAGCATCACCCCGAAGCCAAGGCCCGTCAGATGGAAGCGGTCCTGGACCACCAGGCTTCTGGAGACGCCACGAGGGAACGGCAACTGGACAGTGATCCCCAAAGCGCACTCCTTGCCATCACATCTGAGGTGCGGAATCGGCATTCTCCCAGGAGGCAAACCAGTCGCCGAGGAAGAGAACGCTCACCAACAAGGTGAAGCAGAAGAACAAGTTCCACCCGAACCACTTGGAAGGCAAGGGAGATGCCCCACCGCTTCTCCTCGCAGCCAGGAAGGTAAGGATCGCGGTCACCGCCAGAGATATCGCGAGGACCACATCCTGCAGCAGCACGACGCCATCTCTGGAAGTCACAAGCACCCCGTGGGCCTCATGCGAGAAGAAGATGTGTCTGACATCATCGACAGCCACCCAAGCGGCTGTCAAGACCAGGAACAACCCGATCGACCGGCTTACCATGGCTACAAACCGCCGGCCATGCGCCTGACACATGACGTTCTTTTGGTCATCGCAAACATGCCGGGGAAGGAACACCTGAAGCCACAACAATCCCGTCCAAGCAGGGCGTCCAGCACTCGGTCAGCACAACGGACACTCAGCCGGAAGAGCCTCTCGGTGAACCGGCGTTTCGTCTGCGAGGGGTGTCCGAAGACCCGTTCCTGCCTCCCAGCCAGGCCCCCGCTCCCGCCAGGGTGGCGACAATCCCCACCGGGACCCCCACCACCGGGATCAACAGGACCACCAGGTAGGAGGTGGCGCCGACCAGATAGACTCCGGGTATTTCCCAGCGCCGTCGAGCCAGCCGGCACACCGCCCTCCCCGTTGCCACCGCCATCGGAATGTGGGAGACCACCAGCATGAGCAGCCATAAACCGCTCACGATCACCAGCAGCGGAACGGCCCCCACCAGTAGCGGTCCCCAGATGGGGACCGGCAGCCAGACAACCGCCATGCCCACCACGGCGACGACAACCAGGGGAGAGAGCAACAGCGCCAAACCCGTCATGAGACTCCTGATCGGCGATCTGGCCAGGCGCGCCGCCGCAGCCTCCACCCTCCCCGACGCCAGTCGGACCAGGATCAGGCCTCCCATCACGACCAGAAGCGAGGTCACCACATAGACCATCAGGCGAAAAGCCCTGATGCGCACGTTGGGGGGAAGGCTCCGGCGGTTGGCCACCGTCCCAGAAATCCGGTCCTCGAGCGAATTTCCCCCCGAGAGGCGATCCGCCCGGAATTCCAGATCTCCGTCAACCGCCAGTCCGGCGCCGGTGGTCAGGTGGTTGGCCTGTATCTCGGCATCCCCGGAGATGACTCCATCCAGCACCAGCGAACGAAAGGCTCCCTTGACATCCCTCCCCACCATCCCTGCGGTGCTTGCCGACCACGCCGCCGCCAGGACGTCCCTGTCAACCTCACCGTCAACCGTCAGGCTGGCTGCGCCCATCACCAGGTCCCTACCAACCCGCCCCGTGACCTCCACCGACCCGGCGCCTCCCACCACCGATCCCTCAACCGTCCCCGTTATCACCACCCGGGAGGCCAGGACTGTCAACGACCCGGTGACGATTCCCTCCACCAGCACCTCCTCGGCGGCCACGGCCACCAAGTCTCCCTCGACTCTCCCTGAAACGCGGACGTTGTTTCCCACCGCGTAGAGGTCTTCGGGTACCACTTCGCCTTCCAGGATCCAAACAAGATCCGACTCCGCAGTGGTGGCGGACACCGTCGGCATCGCCGTGAAAACCAACACGACGGCCAGCACCGACATCAACACCCATCGCCGGCCCCGACAACTCAATCCTCGGCCTCCTGGCAGCATGGCAGTCCAATCTACCGGAGACACACCGCTCTTGGGGATGGAGGTAACCTGGCCAGGATGGCTCCAAGCTCACCCAGACCAGGCATCGGAGTGGTCCTCCAGCCCGACGAGACCTCAACCACCCTCCATGCCATCAGCATGGCCGAGGATGCCGGCGCCGGCACCCTGTGGCTTACAGCCGGGCGCCTCCGCCCCGATGCTCTCACGATCTTCGCCGCCGCCGCCCAGGTCACCTCGAAAATCGGGTTAGCAACGGCGGTGGTCCCCATCTGGCCCCGCCATCCCCTCACGTTGGCGCAGCAGGTCAGTGCGCTGGAGTCGCTGGCGCCGGGCCGAATCCGGTTGGGTCTGGGACCGAGCACGCCCGCGGCCATGTCCCCCTACGGAACCAGCTTTCGCCGACCCCTGGCCCACCTCCGCGAGTACGTCACCTGCCTCCGGACGTTGTTCCGTGATGGCCGGGTCGACTTTCGGGGTGAGTTCATCAAAGCCAGAGCCAGGATGCCTTCCCCGCTTCCCATCCCCGTTCTGGCTTCCGCGCTGGGAGAGGGCGCCTTCCGTCTGTGCGGGGAGGTAACCGACGGCGCCATAACCTGGGTCTCTCCCCCGGGGTATGTCAAGCAGGTGGGACTGGCGGCGCTGCAGAGCGGAGCGGCCTCTCGGAACCGCCCCGTTCCCCCGATCGTGTTGTGCGTCCCCACATTGGTCTCCGAGGACCGCTCCGAGATCCGCCGGGCCGCCCAGGACCACGTAGCGCTCTATCGAGGCTTCCAGTACTACCGGGAGATGTTCCAGACAGCGGGCTATCCACCCTCCGAGGGGCCCATTCCGGAGACACTGGTTGACGAGTTGGTGGTGTCCGGTTCGGTCGACCGGGTGGCAGAGCGCCTCTCCGAGTTGGCGACCTGGAGCGAGGTCATGGTATATCCTCTCACCGGCGGCCTTGCCGACCGGGATGGCTTCGAGCTGTGCCTGGAAGCGATCGGAAGGGCGAACGCACCATGAGTATGGGGCCAGACTACCTGCGTTATGACGGCATGGGGTTGGCCGCACTGGTGGCCACGGGCCAGGTGAATCCCTCAGAACTCTTGGACGAGGCCCTCCGGCGAGCAGAGGCGACGCACCCCCACCTCGGGGCGATCGTGTTCGACATGGAGGAACACGCCCGGCGCCGGATCGCCCTCGGCCAGACCAGCGGGCCCTTCGGCGGAGCGCCCTTTGCTCTGAAGGACCTGAAGGCCCAGTACGCGGGGACCCCCACAACTTCGGGCAGCAGGTTCTTCTCGGGAACCGTGGCCGACCACGACACCGAGACCGTGCGGAGACACCTGGCGGCCGGGCTGGTGATCTTCGCCAAGACCAAGACTCCCGAACTCGGCTGCAACCTCGCCACAGAGCCTCGCTGGGGAGGGCCCACCCGCAATCCGTGGAATCCTGCCCTCATACCGGGAGGATCCAGCGGAGGCGCCGCCGCCCTGGTGGCGTCCCGGGTCATCCCCATGGCCCATGCCACCGACGGGGGCGGATCGATCCGCATCCCTGCCGCCTGCTGCGGGCTGTTCGGGCTCAAGCCCACCCGGGGCCGCACCCCGGCGGGACCCCACCACGGCGAGGGCTGGGGAGGACTGAGCGCCGAGCACGCCGTCACCCTGTCGGTCCGCGACTCCGCCCTGTTGCTGGACGTCACCGCCGGTCCCGATCCCGGAGCCCCCTATTACCCGCCGGCTCCTCCCGGATCGTTCCTCTCCCGGGTGGGCGCCGACCCGGGCCGGTTGCGCATCGGGATCTCGCTCCACACTCCCCGGGGTCACGACCTCCACCCCGATTTCAGACGAGCGGTCGAGGAGACTGCGGCACTGTGCGAGCAGTTGGGCCACGCCGTGGAGGAGGCCTCCCCCCACTGGAACATCGCGGATGCGGGCGCCGCCTACACCACGGTGGTGAACGCCAACGTGGCCCGGACGGTGGCCGATCGGGCCGCCGCGCTCGACCGCCCTCCGGAAGTTGACGACCTGGAGGCGGGGATCAGGGAGAGAGTCGAGGAGGGGAACCGCACCGACGCTCTCCGATACCTCGAGGCCCTGGCGACGATGCACCGGGTGGGCAGGGAGATCTCGGGGTTCTTCAACACCTACGACATGTGGTTGACCACCACCACCGCCACCCCTCCCCCACCGCTGGGAACTTTCGACACCGACTCCGGGGACACGGCCACCTTCCGGTCGCTCATCGGCAGGTACAGCCCGTTCTGTTCGGTGGCGAACATGAGTGGGCAACCAGCAATGTCGGTCCCTCTCGCCCGGGACTCCGAAGGGATCCCCATCGGCCTGCACTTCCTGGGCAGGTACGGCGACGAGGCCACCCTGTTGATGCTGGCCGCCCAACTCGAGGAGGCCCGGCCCTGGTTCGACCGCCGACCTGCCCTGGCAGAGGTGTAGTTACCGGCCGGAGGGCCGTTCGCAGGCTCTCAGTCTCCCCAGTAGCGCTGCTCGTCCCAGGGGTCGCCCCGCATGTGATAGCCGTTTCTCTCCCAGAAGCCAGGCTGATCGCCCGCCATGAAACGCAATCCCCGCACCCACTTCACCGACTTCCAGAAGTAGAGGTGGGGCACCACCAGCCTCATCGGCCAGCCGTGGTCGGGCGCCAGGTCCTTGCCGTCGTATTTCAGGGCGAAGATGTTCTCTGGCCGGGAGAAGTCCTCGAGTGCCAGGTTGGATGTGAAGCCGTGCTCGGCCAGCACCATCACGTGGGTGGCCTCGGGCAGGACCTCAAGGCGGGCCAGCACATCGGCAACCGGGATTCCCTCCCACCGGGTGTCGAATTTCGACCACTTGGTGACGCAGTGGATGTCGAAGACCCGTTCGGTGCGGGGCAGGGACGTCATCTCCTCGAATGACCAGGTGACAGGGGTCTTGACCAGCCCGTCCACCTTGAAATCCCACTTTTCCAGCTTGACCCTGGGAGTGGGACCGACGTGCAATACCGGGAAGCGCTTGGTGTTGTACTGGCCGGGCGGCAACCGCGACGGGTCCACTCCTTCGGGCAGAGTCTTGCGTAGTCGGGACATGATGCTCATGACGAAGATGCTAGCCCGGTGGGCATTCTCTGCGTCCGCGTTGGTGGACAGGCGGACTCCCGCGATTGTCACAAGGACCCCCAGAATGCAATGAGAGTGACTGGCAGACCCGGTGCACTCCAATGGCACGCTTGGATGCCGCCATGGTGATCCTCATAGGTCTTCTACCGGGGACTCTTCTGGTTTGGAGTTTCGAAAAAGCGGCCGGGCGGTTTGGCCTCAGGCTCCAGGATCGGGTCTTGAGGTGCGTGGGAGGTTCCGCAGTCCTGCTCTCCTTCTTTCGCGTACCCCCTGTACCGGCCTCATGCCGGATCCTGGGACACCATCCCCCGCTGCAGCCCATACCGGGCGAGGACTGCTGCTGCCAACTGCGCCAGGGCGTTCCGGGCCGAGTCGCATTCCACTATTCGAAGGTCGGCGCCCAGGCGAAGGGAGAGTCGGGCTGCGATCATGGGGTCTCGCGTATAGAACTCCGCCCGGACAGCACCACCGGAGTCCTCAGATATGATCTTCATGGAGTAGTGGTCGGTGATCCAGCGCCCCGCCGGGGTGATCGAGAAGACCACCCGATGGTCACCGGAGGCCCGCTGGTAGGTGGTGGGAGGAGGGGGCATGCGACGGGGCAGGGTAAAACTCTCACCGGTGGGCGCGGCGCCCTGGATCCCGTCGATCCGGTAACGGCGGGGCTCTCCCTTGGTGCGACTGTACCCCCACAGGTACCACGATCCGCTCCACTGGTAGACCCGCCAAGGTTCCACCACCCTGTCGGAGACCTCTCCCTTGTCCGTGGAGCGGTATCGCATGCCGACCACGCTGCGTTCCCTCGCCCATTCCTGGAATCGCCGCACCCAAGGGGGGTCCGCGGCAGGCAGGATATTCAAACCCTCGGCGCCGTCCGGAAAGACGGCCTTCTCGAGTTTCTCGGCAGCCGAATCGAGATAGGGCACCTGGGGATCCATGGCCAGAACCGTCTTGGCGGCCACCAGGCAGGCCAGGGCCTCGAAGGGAAGCAGGCTCGGAGTCGACGGGAAGTTGGGCGCCTCCAGAACACGGACGTTCGCCCCGGTGATCTCGACCGAGAAGCGCTGCTCGGGACTGACGAACACGTCCACGTCGTTGAGTGCCTCTATGTCCTCCACAAGTTGCTCCGGGGTGACGGCGAACCGCTTCTCCATCTCACCCACGGGGACCTCTCTCTCCTGGATCAGCCAGGGAATCACCATCAACAGCCGGGGCAGGCCGCCAAGGGGTTGTGCATAAGTCAAGAGGAGACCTCCTCCAGCGAACGGCGCACCCACTCCACCATCTCCTTTCGCACCGAGACCGGAGAGACAATCTCACCGTCGGGAGCAAAGTCGAGTAGCCAGGCGAAGAACGCCCCCGGGTTGCTCACTCCCATCACGACCGTGAGAGAGCCATCCTCCTCCTCGGAGATCCGAGCGGATGGAGGAAGGCGGGACCTGATGTACCAGGCCGCCTCGGCATCGAAG
>CAYWGY010000056.1:6679-9794 GCA_964458055.1 uncultured Acidimicrobiaceae bacterium
GGTGGGCTGTCTCTCGCCGAACTCCCAGGGTTCGGCGTTGAGAATGCTGGGCGCCTCGGGGAGAGGCTCAAGGTCGTACATGTCCTCACGGGGCGAGATGTAGAGTCCATCCAGGCGATCCACCCTGAAGATCTTGGCAGTGCCGTCCTCCCGGGCCTGCAGGTACCACTGCCCTCGGCGGTTGACTATCCGTAGCGGCTCAACCTGGCGGCGGCGCCGACCCTTGTAGTCGAAGAACACATGCGAACGGGACTGCACCGCGCCCAGAAGGTCATGCACCTTTTGTGTCTCGAGCACACCGAGGTCAACCTCCATCGGCGCCGCCCCTCCCCGCGGGGGCATGGCGCCAAGCTTCATGAGAGTCCGATGGGCCGAGTGGGCGCCGCCCAGATTCACCACGGCCACAGCCATCGCCACCGCCACTCGCTCCGGATCGGACAGGGCCACCTCTCCCAGGGCCTCGCCCGGCTGGGCCAGCATGTAGGTGGCGGGTCCGTCGTCGGGTTGATCGGTCTGTATGTCGAAACCGGCTTGGCGAAGCGCCGCTTTGTCCCGCTCGAAGGTGCGGCGAGCGGTCTCGGCCTTCTCATAGGAGCGATAGGGCGCCATCCGCTGGAATATCTCCTCCCGGGTGAACCTCCGCTTGCTCGACCACATCAGGCACAACAGATTCAGGAGGCGTTCTCTCTTCCTCACGGGACCACCCCGGGACTAGAGAGACTCGATGAAGCGCTCGATCCGCTCATCATGGGAACGAAAGGGGTCCTTGCACAGCATGGTCTGCTGCGTCTGATCGTTGAGCTTGAGATGCATCCAGTCCACCGTGAAGTCCCTGCGGCGAGCCTTTGCCGCCTTGATGAAGGCGCCCCGAAGCCGGGCGCGGGTGGTCTGGGGAGGTCTGGTCTGAGCCCTGGAGACCTGTTCGTCGGTGATGAGTTTGTCGACCAGCCCGTGCCTCTCAAGGAGGTAGTACAGCCCCCGGGACCGATCGACATCGTGATATGAGAGGTCCACCAGAGCCAGCCGGGCATCCTTTTCGGTGACGTTCCTTCGTTCGCGGTACTCCTCCAGCAGCCGGTACTTGATCACCCAGTCAACTTCCCGGTCCAGACTGAGCGGGTCCTTCTCGAGCCCGGTCAGCAGATGCTCCCAGCGGTCCACCGCGCTCTGGACCTCCGCAGGGAACCCCGGCCCCTGGGCGTAGCGGGTCACCCTGTCGAAGTACTCCCACTGCACGTCGAGAGCAGACATGAGCCGTCCGTTCTGCAGCCTGACATTGGTGGAACAGGTCAGGTCGTGGGAGATCTGGCGGATCGCCTTGATGGGGTTCTCAAGCGTCAGATCCCGGAACACCGCATCGCCTTCGATCATCTGCAGCAGGGCAAGCATCGTTCCGATCTTCACGAAAGTGGCGTACTCGCTCATGTTGGAGTCGCCGGCGATCAGGTGGAGGCGGCGGTACTGCTCGGCATCGGCGTGCGGCTCGTCCCGGGTGTTGATGATGGGCCGACTCCGAGTGGTGGCCGACGATATGCCCTCCCAGATGTGGTCGGCCCTCTGGGCCATTGAAAAGGTCACCTGCCTACTGCTTTGGTGTAGCTTCCCCGCGCCGAGGAATATCTGTCTCGTAACCAGGAAGGGTAGAAGAAGGCTCACGGTCCGCTCGAAGTCCTTGGCCCTGGAGATGAGGTAGTTCTCATGGCACCCGTAGCTGTTTCCCGCCGAGTCGGTGTTGTTCTTGAAGAGAAAAATCTGACCCTTCACACCTTCGGATGAGAGACGCTCCTCGGCAGAGTGTATGAGGCCCTCCAGGAACCTCTCTCCCGCCCGGTCATATGTGATGACATCCTTGATGGTGTCGCATTCGGGAGTGGCGTACTCGGGGTGGGAGCCGACGTCCAGATAGAGACGAGCCCCGTTCTCCAGAAAGACATTGGACGAGCGCCCCCAACTGACCACCCGCCTGAACAAGTAACGCGCCACTTCGTCCGGGCTGAGCCGCCGTTGCCCCCTGAGGGTGAAAGTGACCCCGTACTCACTCTCAATCCCGAAGATGCGACGATCCATGGATGGAGACTCTACCCCGATGGGGCTGACCATGTGGAGGAAGAAAGGGAAAGACGAGGCTTCGTCACCCAAGACCGACCGCGGCGGATCCGAAGCCGCAATGACAGCCAGGGTCGGGGCACCGTGGCGGCGCTGCCCTGGCTGGACAGGGATACCCGCAGGGCACGATATCGCGAACACTCATCACTATCCCGCGAATATCGGCTGTCGCTCCTATCCCTTCAGGGCCCGCCCCCACCCACCACCTTGCCGTTGACAGGGCGCGAGCCTCCGGTCCCGTCCGGGACTCGGTTCCTGGAGAGTGATCCCTTTGCACGGTCCGAGAGACGTCGTATCGGACCCGAGAGGTGATGCGACATCGCCAGTATGTTCGGCTGCAGGGACAAATTGCAGCCCCGGAGGTCGGAGTTTTTTCCCAGCCTGTGCTGTCGTCGCCTCTGGCGACCGGGACAAACGGGTCTACTCGGCGGCTTCGCTGATGCTCTCCGATAGCGAGGGGTGGACCATGAGGGCCTCCATAAGGTTGTCGGTGGTGACATCCGCCTGGACGGCCAGGGCGATGATGCCGATCAGGTCGGACGCCCGGTGACCCACGATGGTCCCTCCCAGCACCACCCGGGTGGCCGGGTCGGAGATGACCTTCACAAAACCCTCTTCGTTTCCCTCCAGGACGCTGCGCGGATTGGTGGCGAAAGGCACCTTGGTGGTGCGCACCTTGCGTCCCTTTGCGGCCGCGGTCACGTCCTCCAGTCCCACCGAGGCGATCTCGGGCGAGGTGAACACCGCTGCCGCCACATTCGAATAGTCGAGGGGCGTGACCGGGTATCCCAGAGCATGGAGGGCGATCTTTCGACCCTGAAGCGACGCCACCGAGGAGAGAGGCATCCGTCCAGTGCAGTCTCCGGCGGCATAGATGTTGGGAACACTGGTCCGCATGAAGGCATCAACGTAAATGTGCCCGCTCCGGGAAAGGTCCACCCCCGCCTCCTCAAGTCCAACCCCCCGGGTCAGCGGAACCGATCCCACCGCCAACACGGCATGGCTCCCC
>CAYWGY010000056.1:9804-12709 GCA_964458055.1 uncultured Acidimicrobiaceae bacterium
GGACCCTACGCCCGTGGTCGCACACGGGTAGCCATGCCGTGTTGGCGGTGGGATCGGTTCCGCTGACACGGCATGGATCCCCTTGACCCGACGCCCGTCGTCGCACTCCACCAACACCCCGTCACCGGTCACCTCCACCCCGCTGGCGTAGGCTCCGATGACCAGTCTCACACCCCTCTTCAGGAACTCCTTCTGGAGCACCGAGGCCACCTCCGGATCGCGGTGGGGAAGGATCTGCTGCTGGCTGACTATCAGCGACACCTGGCTGCCAAGTGAATTGAAAATGTGAGTGAACTCCACTCCCGTCACCCCGGATCCCACGATCACCAGGTGTTCGGGCACCTCGTCGAGATCGTAGGCATGGCGGGTGGTGAGCATCCGCTTCCCGTCCACCGGCGCCCAATCCGGCACCCGGGGCGCCGACCCGGTGGAGATCAGGCAGTAGTCGAACCCGAAGGTACGGGTCCCCGCGGAGGTCTCCACCGCCACCTGGTCGGTTCCCACCAGGCGTCCCCTGCCCCTCATGATCTGTACGTCCTGGGAGAGCAGCAACTCCAGGAACCCGTGGTTGATGTCCTGCCAGATGTTCTGGATGCGCTCGGAAAGCCGGTTCTGATCGACGCTGGGAGAACCGGTGACCACTCCCAGGCGACCGGCGCGATCCACCAGGGCCTTGGTGGCGGCCGTGGCAGCCATCGTCTTGGAGGGGATGCAGTCCCACAGGTGCGCACCACCCCCGACCACCGAGTCTTCGATCAGGATCACCCTGGCGCCGAGCGAAGCCGCGGTGGTGGCGGCCATGACACCCCCGGGTCCACCGCCGATGATGGCAAACGTCGGACCCTCTCCGGCATTCATGGGACTCATCCCCCGGCCCTGTGCTCGCCGAAGGCATCTCTCAATACCCCTGAGACCTCACCCAGGGTTGCCCCCGCCCCCAGCGCGTCTCTCATCGGATACATAAGATTGCCCTCTCCCGAGGCCGCCGTTCGCAGATTCCGCAGAGCACCGTCCACCGATCCCTGATCTCGACCGGCCCGGTGAGCGGCAAGCCGCTGTCGTTGAGACTCCTCAAGACGCGGATCGGTGCGACTGATGGAAGGCTCGACAGAATCTTGGTCTGCGAAACGATTCACCCCCACAACTGTAGTAGAGCCCTCCTCGATTCCCCGAGCAGCGCGGTAGGCGGAGTCCTCGATCCTCGACTGCATCCACTCCACGGCCTTCACCGCCCCTCCCATGCTCTCGATCCGCTCCAGCAGAGCGTTCGCCTCCTCCTCCAAGGCGTCGGTCAGAGCCTCCACGTAATATGATCCCGCCAGCGGATCGACGGTGTCTGTGGTTCCGGACTCGTGCGCCAGGATCTGCTGGGTGCGCAGCGCCAGGGTGGCGGAATGGCGGGTGGGCAGACTCAGGGCCTCATCGAAGCCGTTCGTGTGGAGCGACTGGGTGCCGCCCAGGACCGCTGCCAGCGCCTGCACCGTGGTCCTCACGATGTTGTTCTCCGGTTGCAGGGCGGTGAGGCTGCTTCCGGCCGTCTGGGCATGGAAACGCATCCGCATTGATGCTTTCTCCCGGGCGCCGAAGGTCTCCTTCATGAGACGCGCCCAGATGCGCCGGGCAGCCCTGAATTTTGCGACCTCCTCGAAGAGATGGCTGTGGCTGTTCCAGAAAAAAGAGATGTGGGGGGCGAAGTCGTCCACCGCCAACCCCGCATCAACCGCCGCCCGGACGTAGGCCATGCCGTTGGCGATGGTGAACGCCAGTTCCTCGGGAGCGGTCGACCCCGCCTCGCGGATGTGATAGCCCGAGACGGATATGGGGTTCCAGCGGGGAAGGTGGCGGGAGGAGTAGGCGATGAGATCGGTCACCAGTCTCATCGACGAGGCCGGAGGATAGATGTAGGTCCCCCGGGCGATGTACTCCTTGAGCATGTCGTTCTGAACGGTCCCCCTCAGGCGATGAGGCTCCACGCCTTGAGACCTGGCGACCAACTCATAAAACAGCAGGAGGATGGGAGCGGTGGAGTTGATGGTCATCGAGGTGGAGACCTCAGCCAGCGGAAGGCCCTTCAGCAGCCGATGCATGTCGTCGAGGGTGTCGATCGCGACACCGACCCGCCCGACCTCTCCTCGCGCCAGGGGATGGTCGGAGTCAAGACCCATCTGGGTGGGCAGATCGAAGGCCACCGAGAGGCCGGTCTGCCCGGCCTCCAACAGCGCGTGGAACCTCTCATTGGAGGTTTCGGCGGTGCCGAACCCGGCGTACTGGCGCATGGTCCAGTGCCGGTGCCGGTACATGGACGGGTACGGTCCGCGGGTAAAGGGGTACTCGCCGGGCATGCCCAGCCGGGATGGGTCCACCGGCTCGGAGTAGACCCGTCTGGTGGGTATCCCGCCGGGGGTGGCCACGGTTTTTTCCATAACTCCTATATCCTCGCGGTTATCGGGTGAATCGTACCTATTCTCCTGACCCCTTATCCTATGTTGCGCTCCTCACCTTTCCACCGCGCCGAGTCCCTGGACCGGAGAGACCGTTGGATGCCCTCGCTGGCAGGCCTCTTGGCCATCACGGTCATAGCGGCCGGCTGGGGTGTGCTCTTCGCCTTCCTGGGGGTGACCGCCGCCTTCGGAGTCTTCGAAGAGGTCAGGGGAAGGCTCGATCCCGATGTATCCACTATCGACCTCACCCTGCCCGATCTCTCCCGGGTCTCACGTGTCTATGCCTCCGATGGTGAACTCCTGGCGGAGTTGCATGACGGGCGGGTCTCCGAGCCTGTTCCCATCGCACAGATACCCGAGGTCGTGATCTTGGCGGTGCTGGCCGCCGAGGATGACGACTTCTACGAACACGACGGTGTCGATTTCACCGCCATTGCCCGCACCGCGGTCTACAACTTCCTCTA
>CAYWGY010000057.1:0-12670 GCA_964458055.1 uncultured Acidimicrobiaceae bacterium
GCTCCATCGATGGCCCGGCCCAAACAGCCGAGGAACCAGCCCAACCACTCGGTCACGTCGGTGGTTCCTCTCTGGGTCTGTTCCAGCATCCGGTAGTAGTCCCGACGCTCTGTTCGGATCTGTGACGACATGCTGTAGAAGCGCCGGGAACTGCGTTCCGAGCGAGCCAGCGCCATGTCGGCGATCGCCCTGGCAACCCGTCCGTTGCCGTCATCGAAGGGATGGATGGTCACGAACCACAGATGCGCCACTCCTGCCCTGACGACCCAGTCGGTGTCCGATGGGGAGTTGAACCAGTCCAGGAAGACTTCGATCTCTTCTTCGATCCGCCCGGCGGCCGGAGCCTGGAAATGAACGCGTTCCCTTCCCAGGGGTCCGGAGATCAACCGCATGGGGCCGGAGCGGTCATCCCGCCGGCCAGCCACGATTATGCGGCTCACACCGCTGCGACCATGGGGAAACAGGGCGTGTTGCCAGCCCCACAGCCGCTCTCGGGTCAAAGGCCGGTCGAAGTCAGTGGTGGCGTCCATCATCATCTCCACCACACCTTCAACCCGATCCTCCACCTGCTGTAAACCGCCCGCTTCGATCCCGAGCCGACTGGCCACCGACGAACGGACCTGCCCTAGGTCGAGTCGCTCACCCTCGATTTCACTGGTCTTGTGGACATCCTGAGTCAGGGTCTCCAGAACAGCTTCCTGCTGAAGTTCGAACCCCAGAGCGCGCATCCGACCTGTCAGGCGACCCTGTGCATACCGGCCCGGAACCAGTTGTTCGGCTACCCTGGCAGAGTCCCATCGAAGGTCCGGCCACTCGGGTTTCTCGTAGATATATAAACGCCGCAGAATGTGCGGCGTTTATAGGGAGTATTCGCCGCACCACCAAGTGGAGCGGTCTAATACCAGCAAATCGCAGCCACCTCTTCGCAGCCCGACCTTCCCGGAGTCGCCCCGGCGGGTGAGGTCTGCGCATTCATCACTCACATCCTCCACGAAGGTGCCTGGAGCAAGAAGGATGCGAAGGCGCCAGCCTTAACTTGACCGAACCCCCGACAGCGTGCCACCCGGAAGATCTCCGACCCGATGGAACGCCCTTGGGCGGATTTGTCATAATATAATGACCGCGCATGGGTCACCTTGATCGCCATCTCCAGCGGGGCCCGCTGCCATTGTGGTTCCAGATCAAGGAGCAACTCCGGCATGCCATTGATTTGGGCGAGTGGGCGCCGGGTGAGCAGTTGCCCACCGAGAACGAACTGATCGAGTTCTTCGGCGTCAGCCGTATCACCATTCGCACCGCCTTCGAGCGGCTGGGCGACCAGGGACTGGTCGAGCGGATCCCCGGACGGGGCACCTTTGTCGCCGAACGCAGCTTCGAACAGCCCGTCACCCGGCTGGCGGGGTTCCACGAGGACATGGCCAGCCGGGGCTTTGTCCCGTCGGCTCACACTCTTTCGGTGCAGGTCGTTCCCGGACCCTCCGACGTTGCCTCGGCTCTGGGCGCCGCAGGCGAGGACCTGGTGGAGATCCGGCGTCTCCTCCTCGCCGACAGCGCTCCCATGGCGGTCCAGCACGGATACCTGCCCACCTGGGTGACCGGAAACCGGGAGTTCACCGCATCGGATTTGTCCAACAAGTCGCTCTACAGGATCATGGAAGAACAGACCGCCTCCCATCCGGCGACCGCGGAGGAGACCATCGAAGCCGTCCCCGCCGATCGTGCCCGCGCCGGTCTTCTGGAGGTGTCGGAGGGATCACCCCTCCTGCTGGCAACCCGTCTCTGCCTCGACCGGTCACGGCGGCCGGTTGAATACGTGCGGCTGTGGTACCGGGCCGACCGGTATCGCTTCCGCGTGGAGTTGCAGCGGCCATGATCGACGTGGTGGGAGATGCCTGTGTCGACATGGTCCTGCCGGTCACCCACGTGCCGGAACCGGACCAGAAGGTGCACACCCAAAAGGCGGCGGTGAGCCCGGGAGGGGTGGCACTGAACGTGGCAGTCGCCCTGGCGCGGCTGGGTTCCGATGTTGCCCTTCATGGCCGGATCGGACAGGATGCCTTCGGTTCAATGATCCTGGATGCACTCGACCGTGAAGCCGTGAACGCCACCGGCTTGGTGGTCGATCACTCGATCTCCACTTATTTCACCGTGTCGCTGATCACCGACGATTCGCCCGAGAAGCGGATGGTGGTGGCGGTCACACCCGGCCTCTACCCCCGGGAGGTCACGCTCGGACCCGGCGCCTGGGGGCACACGGTCCCATTCGATCTCGATGCCGCGGCTTCGGTCACCGGACGGTGGCGGTCGCTGGGGGTCCCCTTCTCCATCGATCTGGAGCCGGCCTGCATACCCGACGATCCCACCGACATCGCCACGGTGACCAGGGGCGCCGACACTCTGATCGCCAATGCCAGAACCAGAGACCTCCTGGCCGACTCGGCCGAGGAAGCTCTTGATGTGCTCACCCGAGTCCTCGGAGGTCGCCACGCGGTGATCACCCAGGGATCCGACGGCATTGTATTCAGTTCGGAGGGCGACTCGGGACGGATTCCCGCCCACCCGGTTGAGGCTGTCGACACGACCGGCGCCGGAGACAGCTTCGCAGCGGGATACATCTGGGCGCGCACCGCCGGGTCGGGCGTCGTGGGAGCGCTCGAAACCGGAACTGTCACCGGTGCGCTGGCATGCCGGAGGCTGGGAGCGCTCGCCTCCCTCCCCCGTCGCGATGAGATCGAAACACTGCTGCCAACCCCGCAAGGGAGTGACTTGTGAGTACCCTGCTGCCCCGCAAACCCGATCCCCTGGAAGCCATCTTCGACCAGCCCAAGCCGATCATCGGGATGATTCATCTGGCGCCGCTCCCCGGAGCGCCCCGATACGACGGCCAACCCGTGGAGGAGGTCTACGCGGCCGGGGTGGCCGACGCACTTACCATGGCCGAAGCCGGAATCGACGGGATCATCGTCGAGAACGCCTTCGACATCCCCTTCGCCAGGCCCGAGGCGATCGGACCCGAGACTGTCGCCGCCCTGGCTGCGGCGTGTGTGCGGGTTCGCGACGCAGTGGACCTCCCGATCGGGATCACCTGCGTGGCGAACGGGGTGATACAGGCTCTGGCGATCGCCAAGGCCGTGGGCGCTCGTTTCATTCGGGCGAACCAGTGGGTCAACGCCTACGTGGCCAACGAGGGGTTCATCAACGGACCGGCCGGCGAGGCTCTCCGGTACCGGTCGGCGATCGGCGCACGGGACGTACGGATCTTTGCCGACGTCCACGTCAAATTCGGCGCCCACGCCATCACCGGCGACCGGACGATCCCCGAACAGGCCCGTGACGCCGAATTCTTCGACGCCGACCTGCTGATCGCCAGCGGGCAGCGCACCGGATCGCCCACCCAAACCTCCGAGGTCCGCGCCATCCGGGAGGGCACCTCGCTGCCGGTGATCGTGGGAAGCGGTCTGGATGCGAACAACGCGGCCGAGTTGCTGTCTGTGGCAGACGGCGCGATCGTGGGAAGTGCACTTAAAGAGGAAGGCAAATGGTGGAAACCGGTCGACCCCATCGTCACCAAGGAACTGATGGAGGTCGTGCGGAGCGTAAGAAACCGAACAGGAAAGCAATAATGAAGGAGGAAGCATGAAACATCATCTGCGGTTGTTGACCGCACTACTGTCCATCCTGGCCCTGGTGGCCGCATCCTGCGGCGATGGCGATGACGACGCCGTGGTCGCCGACCCGGTCACCACGGCTGCGGCCGCCGAGCCGGAGCCGGCACCCGAACCCGAGCCGGAACCCGAGCCCGAGACTGCCGATCCGGGCACCCCCGGCAATATCCCCGACCCGGGCACGGCTGCCGGGCGCTTTGACGGAGTCGAGGTCGTGGTCGCCGGACCGGCCGGCCAGCTCGACTACATGAAGGCCAAGGCCGCCGAATGGGCTTCGGAGACCGGCGCCACCGTGCGGGTCGACGAGATTCCCTTCGGCGAACTCAACGACAAGGTGCTGGCGGCGCTGTCCACCGACACCTTCATCGCCGACATCATCAACATCGGCTCGAACCTGGGCGGTGACCTGATGGGCGGCGGCTTTATGGCTGCAGCGCCCGACTGGGCCCAACAGCGCGCCGACTGGGAAGGGATCCTTCCCATCTTCCGGTCGAACCAGTTGTCGTTCGGCGGGGTCGCCTACGGGATGCCCTGGGACGGCGACGTGCTGATGTACTACTGGCGCGCCGACGCCTTCGAAGCGAACGCCGACGAGTACGAGGCTGCCACCGGCAATGCCCTCCGTCCGGCCGAGTCCTGGAGCGAGTACGCGGCCATCGCCAAGTTCTTCACCGAAAACGCCTGGTCGGACCAGGACGAGGGCTACGGCCTGGTCGAGTTGCCCATGCGCAACAACCAGGGTTGGAACGGCTTCATGACCCGCGCGGCGGGATACGCCAAGGCGCCCAATGATCCCGGATTCTTCTTCGATCCCGAGACGATGGAGCCCCGGATCAACAACCCGGGCTTCGTCCGGGCCCTGGAAGACTGGGGTGCGGTCATCGAGTACGGTCCTCCGGGAATGCTCAACTTCGGTTGGATCGAGAACGCACTGAGCTTCGTGGGCGGCATCGCCGCACAGGACATCCAGTGGGGTGACATCGGACCGATGTCCAAGTCCCCCGACTCGGTTGTCGAAGGAGCGGTCGGATACGGCCCCGCCCCCGGCGCGGACGAGTACTGGGACCCGGTGGCCGGAGCATGGGCTTCGGGCGAGGGGCCCAACATGGCTCCGTTCCTGGGCTTCGGCGTATGGTTCAACCTGGTTCCCGCCACGTCCAACAACCTGGCGGCCGCCTTCGACCTGGCCTCCTTCCTGGGCAGCCCGGAAGTGCTGGCCGAAGCGGCTGTGACCGCCGGAACCGGCGTCAACCCGGGGACCGCGGCCACGCTCGATCCCGCCCTGTGGGTGAGCGCCGGCTGGCCCGAGGACGAGGCGAAGGCCTACACCGACGCCATCCGGGCCTCGCTCGATCACCCCAACGCGGTGTTCGATATGAGGCTGCCGGGCTTCCCCGAGTACAAGGACGCCCTGGAGTTGGCGGTGTCCGAGGCGCTGTCCGGTCAGGCCAGTGCGCAAGACGCATTGGATCAGGCCGCGGAGACGTGGAATGAGATCACCGACCGTTTGGGTCGTGATGAACAACTCCGCATCTACCGCGAGGCCCTGGGGCTCACCGGCTGACAACCAAACCAACCCGCGCACCGGTCCGTCCCGGCAAACCGCTGGGACGGACCGGCAGCGCGCCACGCTGGTTCATCTCGCCCGCCACCACCGCGGTGCTGGCCCTGAGCATCTTCCCGCTGGTCTTCTCGCTGGGACTCACTTTCACCAACGTGAATCTCTTCCGGCGGGTGCCGCTTCGATTCATCGGCCTGGAGAACTGGGCTCGCATCTTCTCGGACGAGGCCCTGCTGGAGACTCTGATCAACACCGTCATCTTCGTGGGCGGAGGCGTGGCGCTCCAGTACGCGTTGGGTCTCGGCCTGGCGGTGGCGCTCAACCGGGGCCTGCGCGAACAGCGCCTTCTGCGCGTCCTCTTTTTGCTGCCGATGATGGTGAGCCCGATCGCCGTGGGATTCATCATCGGCCGGATGGTCTTCAGCGAGGGCTTCGGGCCGATCAACGACATGCTGGAGGCGGTGGGGCTGCCGGCGGTTGCGTGGGTCACCTCGCCGGCCATGGCCAAGGTGACCATCATCCTGGTCGACACCTGGCAGTGGACGCCGCTGATGATGCTGTTGATCCTGGTGGGATTGCAGGGTATTCCCACCGAACCCCTCCGGGCGGCCCGGGTGGACGGCGCCAGCGAGTGGCAGATCTTTCGCCACATCGTCTTCCCGCTCCTGCTCCCGGTCAGCATCACCGCCATCCTGATCCGGGCGCTGGAGGCATTCAAGATCATCGACATCATCCGGGTGGTGACCGGCGGCGGCCCGGGACGGGCCACCGAGTCGGTGACCGCCTACGTCTACAACGTCGGCGCCAAGCAGGGCGACCTGGCCTATGCGGCGGCGGCCGCCTACGTGCTGTTGTTCGTCGTCATCGGGGTCAGTTTCCTGGCGCTGTACATCAGTCGCCGGGTCCAGGAGCGGTACGCATGAAGGGTCGATGGATCACCCGCGCCTTCCTGTGGGCGGCGGCGTTCGTCACGCTCTTCCCGCTGTACTGGATCGTGATCACTTCGTTCAAGACCCAACTCGACATCGGAGTGAACCCCACCTACCTGCCCTGGGTTGACTTCATGCCCACCCTCGAGGGCTGGCGGTGGTTGCTGTCGGAAGCCCGCTCGGACGTGATCAGGGTGATCGTGAACAGCCTGATCGTCTCGGGAGGAAGCGCTCTGCTCGCCACCATCCTGGGCGCCGGAGCAGGATATGGCCTGACCCGTTTCCAGTACCGGTGGCGGTTCTGGCGCAACGATGACATTGCCTTCTGGTTCATCTCCCAGCGGATGCTCCCTCCGGTGACGATCGTGCTGGCGTTTCTCTTGATGTTCCGGTATCTCAGCCTGCTTGACACCCGCCTGGGACTCACCATCGCCTACACCGGCTTCGCCATTCCCTTTACTGTCTGGATCATGCGCGACGCCTTCGCGCAGGTGCCGCTGGAACTGGAGGAGAGCGCGGGGGTGGACGGCGCCTCGGCAGCCGGCACCTTCTTTCGCATCTCCCTTCCGATCGCCGTTCCCGGCCTGGTGGGCTCGTTGCTGTTCGCCTTCGTGTTTGCCTGGAACGAGTATCTGTTCGCGCTGATGCTCACCTTCCAGGAAGCCACCACCGTTCCCCTGCTCCTGGCCTCTCGCATCACCTCATTCGGAGCGCAGTGGGACCAACTCTCCGCGCTCACGCTCACCAATTTGATTCCGGCGGCAGTTCTTGGGATCATGCTGGAGCGGTTCCTGATCCGCAACAGAACGGAGGGGTCTCTCAAATGACCGCAGGCGTCACCTTCATCGCCCACGAACTGCGGGTACCGGCCGGCCGGCGGCTATTGCAAGCTCTCGAGGTGCTGGGCGGCACGGGGTGGCTGCTCGATGGCCAGCACATCGCCGGGCGGGTGGAGTCCGGCACGCCCACCATCTACTGGTCCGAGCCCTTCCAGGGAGTGGCTGCCTTCGGCCTGTTCGAGGCGCCCGGTCTCGACGAGGCCCACCGGGGGATTAGCGGGCTCATGCAAGCCGGTTGGGGCCAGACCTTCGGGCGGACCCAGTGGATCGTCGGCCCACGGGACCTGCCCCCCTCTCTGGGAGAGGGACCGTTCGAGGATGGCCTGGGGTTTCTTGCGCTGTGGGATTGGAATGACGCCTGGCACCAGGCATCGGTCGAAGAACGCGCCGCCTACGACCTCGACTGCGATGTGGCATTCGCATACGACGTGGAACTCGGAATCGACATCTTCGGACGCTTCGACACGTCCGCAACCTCGGACTGGGACCATGCGGCATTGTGGGAGGTACCTGACCTGCGGACTCTCACCGAGGCCATGCACGGCCACGAGATCCAGGACGACTTCATGTTCACCACTTCCCACCACCTGATCGGGCGTCCGATCGCCCTCGACCGACTGGAGGAACATCTGCAGTGATCACCTGGATACACACCTACCGTCCCCGTCCCGGCTGGTACGACCAGACCCCGGCAGCACGCGCCGAGATGCACGCCGGTTGGGAGGAGGCCTCCGGCGCATCTATACGGAACGGCGCCACCCGCTCCGGTCCCCTCTCCATCCGCGGCCAGTCCAAACAGGAGCACCTGGAAGTCTGGACCTTCCCCGACGTGACACACCTGGAAGACCACTGGACCCGCCTGCGCAGAATCGGCTACACAGACTGGCGGGAGTCCGAGAACACCGTTGCCACCGAGATCGTCAAGAGCAGACTCACCGGCCCGGAACGCTGACCTCCCGCAGGCCGCCAAGGGCTCCGCTGCAACCGATACCCGATAGCGCGCCTTCCCGCCTGTCCCTAGCCGGCTCTCACAGCATGCAGAAGCTCAATCTGACGGTCGATGACCCGTTCAACCTCTGACCGGTCGACACTCTCATACACATCCAGGAACTCGTCGAGGGTTACGCCGGCGTTGAGCCTCTCGAACAGTTCGGCGATGGGCAGCCACGTGCCGGCAAACACCCACCTGTCACCGAGACCGGCCGTGTGTCGTTCAACAACCCCGCTCTTCTCCCAGATCGACTCGCGCTGTTCCACGGATTCGCCGAATGACCTCACGACCAGGGGTAGTTGCCACTCACTCTTGCACTCCGCTTCGGCCTTGAGGCGGCGCCTGGGGGATCGGTAGTCAATGGGCTGATCAGCCTTTCGACGGTTGCAGGGGAGGCAGAGGGTTTGCAGGTTTTTCAAGGCATCCGACCCTCCAGCGGATTGCGGCACTATGTGGTCTATTTCCAGATCGCAGGAACTTCCGCAACTCAGGCAGCGATTCTCGTCGAAGCTGAAGACCTGTTCCCGACGCCTCTTCTTGATACTCATGCGCCCGAAGCGTATGGAGACGCTGTGACATTGCTCAGCGTCCTTCGGTTCGTGACAGATGGGCCTAGCGAGGGCCGCTGACCTGGTATCCCCGGGGTGGGGTTTCGCCCAATAAGTGCTCGACGAAGTAGTCCCAGCGGCGGCGGGTGAAGTAGGGGTCTTCGTTCCAGGTGCCCCAGGTTCCGGCGAAGTCGTGGTTGCGGTTGGGTAGCACCAGGAGGTCGAAGTCCCGGTTGGCTTGGATCAGGGCGTCTATGAGTTGCAGGGTGGCGGCCGGGTTGACGTTGTCGTCGAGGTCGCCGGTTACCAGAAGGAGCTTTCCTCGAAGGTTCCGAGCCAGGGTCCGGTTGGCCTGGGTGTTCCAGCCCGGTCCCGGGAGTGGACCGATCCAGCGTTCTCCCCAGGTGACGTTGGTGAGCGCCTGGTCGTGATTCCCCGCCGAGGCCACCCCCACGCGGTAGATGTCGGGGTATTCCAGCATGGCCCTGACCACCGCGTATGCGCCCGCCGAGTGACCGCAGATGCCCACCCGGTCGAGATCAAGGTAAGGCCTGTCGCCGCCCAGTTGGGTGAGTACCGACACGTGGTCGGCCAGTCCCCCGGACTCCCCGGAGGCGCCGTATCCAGCGTCCAGGAAGGCCTTGGACCGTCCCGGGGTCCCCCGGCCGTCCACGGTGAAGACCACGAAGCCCAGGTCGGCCAGACCGCGGGTGCTCTCTCCCACCACGTCGGTGAAGGCGCGGGGGGTCCTGGTGGCCTGAGGTCCCGGGTAGATGCTCTCGATGACGGGGTACTTGCGGGCGGGATCGAAGTCGTGAGGCAGGACGATCATGCCGCGCAGGTCGGTCTCGCCATCGCTTGCCTTGGCGGTGAACCGCTCGGGGTAGGTCCACCCGGTGGCCTGGAGTGCGGAGACATCGGTTTCGGTCACCTGTGCGACCAGTTCGCCGGTGGATCTTCGCAAGACCGTCCTGGGTGGTTGGTCGATTCGCGAGAAACGGTCCACGAAGAACCGTCCGTCGGGTGAGAAGTCCACCCAGGGAGGCCACTCGCCGTGCTCGGCGTCCTCGGGCGTGAGGAGCTTGGGCGCACCCCCGTCAAGGCTCACCGCGTAGAGGTGGTGGTAGTACGGGTCCCTGCCGTCCTCCCTTCCCGTGCCCATGAAGAAAGCGGTCCGGGTGTCTTCGTCGACCCTAACCAAGTCGGTGACCGGCCACTGCCCGCCGGTCAGCTGTCTGGTGAGCCTCCCGCGGCCGTCCAGTAGGTAGAGATGACCCCATCCACTCCGGGTGGAGTACCAGATGATTTCCCGGCGGTCTCCGCTCACCCAGACATTGGGAGCGCCGTAGTAGAGAGCGTTGAGGTCGATCGGCGTCTCGCTCTCCTCTTCCACCACCACCGTGCACCGGCCGGTCAATGGGTCGGCGGAGACCAGTCGGACCGAGCGCCGGTGGCGGTCCCAGTGAAGGAAGAATATGGCGTTTGACCCTGAGGCCCACCAGACGTGGTTCAACTCGATGGGGGTGAGAAACGGCGAGGCGAGAGGCTCCCACGACAGGTCGGCGCGCCTGCCGGTCTCGACTTCGAAGGAGACCAGGTAGGCCTGCGGCAACTCGGTGTCACCCGGCAGGGCCTGGCGATAGGTGTGAATGCGAGAGCGGAGCGATCCGTCCCGGGGGGCGCCCTGGAGGAGGTGCAGGGTCCCCACCCGCCGCTCGTCGAGCCTATGGGTCAACAGGTGGCGCTCGTCGGGAGACCACAGCACCCGGGGCGGGACGGCGCGGTTTGCGAGCCGGTCGGTGACCGCCGAGTTGCGGCCCTCCGGCGACGACCCGTACCCGTGAGCCGGGGCGGCGTCGTTGGTGAGGGGGGTCGACGTGCCCTCGAGGTGGTCCATGAGCACCAGGTTGCCGGACTCGACCCTAGCCTCGTATCTCCCCGAAGGCGATACGCTCCCGTGCCTGGTCGGCGCCACGGGACCGAGCCTTCGCAGCGATGAGCCATCCAGGGCGCACTCCCAGCGGTGGTCGTCGATCTCAAAGCGCATGCGGGCGCCGTCGGAGGTGAACTCAAAGTCCTGGAAGGGGAGCCGCAGGGGCTCTATTCGCCTACCAAGGGCTGCAGACAGCGCCGAGGCCACCGATTCGTGATCGAAGGCTTCGACCTGGCGGCCGCTCCCGGCGTCGACCAGCATAAACCGGTGACCCGAGGCCGATTCGGAGCGGTACCAGAATGCGCTGGAGTCGGCCAGCCAGTGCACCGCCGTCTCCAGGTTGAACACCAGCGACTTGACATTGCGATGGAGCATCGCCTCGGCGCGCCGGTAGCGCTCCCACATCGGCACCTGGTGGGTTGACGGTCCCCGGGGTTGGGTCATTTCCCCCTCATCCTCCCAGGATTTCCACCAATCGATCGGCGATGATCTTCTCTTGGCCGTCCTGCAGCGTGGAGACCCGGATGTCGAGAGAGTCCCGGTCGGGGTCGACCCACTGGTAATGAGGCCGGAGGATTATGCACGGATCTCCCCGGTGCAACTCCTTCACCACCTGCGCCAGAGACTTGGGTGAGCGGGAACGATCGAACCTGACGCGGAGGGAGTCCGGTGGCTTGGGATCCGCGGTGGCCGAGCCGTCCTCGTAGGAGAAACTCAGGAACGAGAATCCCCGAAGCCGTGACCGCATGTTGTCCATGAGACGGCGGTAGCGGCGGAACCTCTCTTCGTGATCCATCTCCAGCCACTGCTTCAGAGCAGCGTAGGCCGCGGCGATCTCGCCTCGCCCCACTTTCATGTGCCTCCCGAACGCCTCGGCGTCGGGTCCTTCGAAGGCCAGGTAGCTGTTCTTGCGTGCGGCTTCGATTCCGGCGGACGTCCCGGTGAGAATGCCGGCCATGGAACCGGCGCCGAAGAACTTGCCGCTGTAGGTCGCGAAGTCGGCGCCGGCCCGGACGTACCTGCTGAAGTTGTCGAAGGGATAGACCTGCTCGGCCGCGTCGACTATCACCGCCAGGCCGTGGCGCTTGGCGATCTCGAGCACCTGGGAGAAGGGGACCACGTTTGGCGCGCCGGGAGCGTAGAAGAAGAGCCCGGCGGTCCTCTCGGAGATGGCGCTCTCGATGTCGGCGGCCGACGTGGAGGTCTCGTCTCCGGCCGGCACAATCTTTCCGCCGGCGCCCTCCAGGCAGCGATCGTAGAAGGTCCGGTTCCCGGCCTGGACCACGAACTCCCGGCGGAGCCCGGCGGTGTGGGGGATTCGGGCCACCAGGTCCGCCTCTCCCCCGGTGATGCAAGCGGCCGTGGCAAGCACACACCCGGCGGCGGCGCCGGGCGTGACCAGGGCGGCCTCGATCCCGAGCATCTCCGCGATCGCTCGGCCGGCCGCGTCCGAGAGGCTCTCCACCTCGATGAAGGACCGGTTGGCAGCCGCCACCGCCTCGAGGACCGGCCCCCGGGGGAGGCTCCCGCCCAGTCCGGTCAGATCGTTGTGAGCGTTGATCACCGGACCGACGCCCAGGTCCGAGAGGACATGATGGCCGCTCTCCCGGTTGCTCACCACCGGATCGTCGCTCCTACCGGCCGGAGGGGATCGGAGAGTGGGGAATGCACATCGGCGAGTCGGTCTTCGGGTCGGTGACCACCGAGGCTTCGACGCCGAAACAGCTTCGCAGCAGTTCGGGAGTCAACACATCGCCGGGAGGGCCGTCGGAGACCACCTCGCCGTCGGACATGGCGATCATCCGATCGGAGAACCGGGCGGCATGGTTGAGGTCATGGAGCACCATCACGATGGTCACGCCCCGGTCCCGGTTGAGACCGGAGACCAACTCCAGCAGGTCCAGTTGGTGACCCACGTCGAGGAAGGTGGTGGGCTCGTCGAGGAGCAGGATCTCGGTCCTCTGGGCAAGCGCCAGAGCCATCCAGGCTCGCTGGCGCTCACCACCCGAAAGGGTGTCGATGGGACGATGGACGAAATCCTCGAGGCGGGTCATCCGGATGGCCTCTTGGATGGCCTCGTCGTCCTGGCGCCGCAGCATTCCCAGAGCGCCCACGTGGGGAAAGCGGCCCTGTTCAACCAGTTCGGTGACGGTGAGTTCCGCCGGGACCTCGTGCACCTGAGGGAGGATGGCCATCTGGCGGGC
>CAYWGY010000058.1:0-12576 GCA_964458055.1 uncultured Acidimicrobiaceae bacterium
GGCGTGGAAGGCGTCCGGATCGACATCCTCGAAGGTCGGAGCGCCGACATATGAGGCTTCCACGTGCCGGTACAGAAGGGCGGCTATCTGCCCCCTGGTAACCGGCGCCTCGGGACAGAACTCCCATTGTCCGTCTCCGACTTCTCCTGAGGTGCATCCCATGGTGACCCCGCCGGCCACGGCCCATCCGATGGCCTGATCCGAGTACACACCGGCGGCCACATCGGCGAACGCCTCCGATCCCGAATAGGGTCCTTCGGGTTGACCGGCCGCTCTCCACAGGAAGGTGACGAACTGTTGGCGGGTGAGATTCGCCCCCGGGCAGAACCTGTCCGCGGCGCACCCCCGGGTGACGCCGTGCTGGATCATCCATGTGACAGCCGGTCCGTACCAGGCGCCGGCGGCCACGTCGGTGAAGGAGGCCTGTGGGGGAGGCTCATCCTCTTCCGGGAGATCGCCGCCTCCGCCTCCGCCTCCGCCTCCGCCTCCGCCTCCGCCGCTCTCGTTATCCACGATGGTGCCCCGTCCGGCGCCCCGGGTGAGGCTGACCCGGGAGTTGGTCGGGGAACTCAACACCACCGAGAGGGTCTCGGCGCCCTCGGGGTCGGTGTCGTCGAGGAGGACGACCTCGATGGCCTGCTCCGTGTCTCCGGCGTCGAACGTCAACGTTCCGGAGGTCTGCTGATAGTCCTCGCCGGCGGTGGCGGTCCCGTCAACGGTGGCGTATTCCACCGTAACCGGGGAGGTGCTCTCCGGTTCGAGGGTCACGGTGAACACCAGGGGATCGGTGTCGTCTTCTCTCCCCCGGGCCGGGCCGATGGATAGCTTCGGCAGCCCGTCGTTGTCCTCGATCGTGACCGTTGCGGTGCGGTCGGAACCCGCGGTCACGCCTGAGGTGGCCAGGTCCACGGTGAAGGTCTCGTCCGTCTCGACGATCTCGTCGTCCCGCAGCATCACCTGCACCGTCCTGGTGGTCTCCCCCCGCGGGAATAGGACCCGTGTGTAAACACCCACAAAGTCCGCTCCCAGGGTGGCGGTGACGTTGTTGGTGCTGTATAACACCCACCATTCGCGTTGGCTGGGGTTGGACAGCGCGATGGTGAAGTTGACGCCGGGGGTGTCTTCCCTGACGGTCACGGCGGTGGGTCTGATGGACGCCACCGGAGGACTGCTCCGGTCCACGATGGTGCCGGTGGCCGTGGCGGCCTGTCCCTGCTCGGGAGTGAACACAATGCCGAAGGTCTCGTTGCCCTCCGGGACGGTGTCGGTGTTGATGATGATCGAGACCGTGGCCTCGGGTGCGGCGGCGGTGAGGGTGAAAGAGCCGCTGGCTGCTGTGAAGTCATCGGGCGACGTGGCTTCCCTGTCCGTGGTGGTCCAGGTGCCCATGACATCGTCGGGGTCGATGCCGTCGGCCGGGTCCAGGTCCACCAGCCGCGCGGTGAACACGGCCGGTCCGGCATCTTCGGCCACGGACACATTGGCAACCTCAAGCGAGAACGCCCCGTCGTTGTCCAAGATCAGTCCAGTCGCGGTGGCGCTGTCGACGGGTACGAGCATGATCATGATCCCTGTCGCCATGGGGCCCAGGAGCACGACATTCTCGGGGCTGGACAAGTCCAGTCCCATCAGTTCGCCAGGTTCCTCGCTGGAATCATTGATAAGCGGGATCGAGAGGCTGCCGGTCAGGTTGCCCGGGGCGATGACCCAGCGTCGATCAACGGCCGTGAAATCAGTGCCCGGCCTGGCGGTGGCCGCCCGGGTTCTCGCACGAACGCTCACCGACCTGCCGCTGACAGCCGACAGGGTACCGCCGAACACTATCTGGCCGTCGCCCTCGCCCGCCTGGGGACGGGACGCCACTTCCTCCAGGTTCACTCCGGCGACCGTCAGGGTGGGAGGGTCGTCATCATCGGTTACGGTTCCGACGGTGGGGTCATGCTCGGCGGCGTTGGTCAGAGTCCATCTCATGTGGAACACTTCGTCGTACTCGTCGAGGACATCACCGAGGATGGGAACGGAAATGGTCATCTCGCTGTCCATTCCGTGTGTACCCGGACTGTATGTGAGCGTGCCGGCGGTCTCGGTGTAGTCGGCGCTCGCCACGGCCCCGTGTTCGGACGCCTTGACGCCCGTGAACCCGGTCACGTCCTCGAGTTGCTCGTCGGTCAGATCGGAGGTGACGTATTCCGCTGTCACCGTCCTGCCCGACGGGACGGCCAACTGCACCTTGAAGGTCATCGTGGCGTCGGACTCGCCCACGGCTTCTGTCGAGACGACGATCTCGGGTAGGGGATCGTTGTCGGTGATGGAGACAATGGCTCTGCCTCCGCCGGTCATGATGACGCTGTTGGTCTGGGAGGAAAGGTCGGAGGCAAACACCTCGTCATACTCATCCAGCACATCGTTGGTGAGAGGCACCTCGATCCTCTGGGAGGTCGTCCCGGGAGAGAAGGTGAGAGTACCGTCGGTGGCCTCATAGTCCGTGCCGTCCTGGGCCACGGCGCCGTGTTCGGTCTGCTCCAGCGACGACAGTTCGGCGAACAGTAGGGCCAGTTCCGAGGCGGTCAGGTCGGCTGTGGCGTGGCCCACGGTCACCGTCCGTCCCGACACCGGCGTGAGGTTGACGGTCAGCCTCGCCGGACCCTGGTGCTCGCCCACAGTCACATTGGCAACGCTCAGGGTGGGCAGCGCGTCGTCATCGATGATGGTTGCCACCCCCCTGGCGATGTTGACGGTGGCGTTCTTGGGGTCCGACAGGTCGGAGGCGAACACCTCGTCGTATTCGTCCAAGGCGTCGTCGGTGAGAGAGATGTCGACCGCCACCGAGGTGGTGCCGGGAGAGAAGGTGAGGGTCCCGCTCTTGGCGGTGTAGTCCGATCCCGCGACGGCGCCGTGCTCGTGGGCGGCCAGGGCCTGCAGCGTCGAATAGCGGGACTCCAACTCTGCGTCGGTGAGGTTGGCTGTGCCATGCCGAACGGTGACGGTCCTGCCCGATGGGGCTGAGAGGGTCACGGTCAGGGTGAGGTCTCCGTCCTCGTCCTCCGTCGGCGAGTCGATGCCGAGGGTGGGGGTGGGATCGTCGTCGGTGATCTCCACCACTCCCCGCCTGGTGTTGACGGTGGCGTTCTCGGGATCCGACAGGTCGGAGGCGAACACCTCGTCGTATTCGTCCAGGACGTCGTCGGTGAGGGGAACGCTGATCGTCAGGGAGGTGGTCCCGGGCGAGAACGTGAGGGTTCCGGCGGTGTCGGCGTAATCGACGCCGACTGTGGCGCCGTGTTCGGACCTGTCCAACGCCGACAAGCCGGAGAACAACGATCCCAGTTGGCCCGTGGTGAGGTCCGACGTGGCATGCTTGACGGTCACGGTCCTGCCGGAGGCGGCCGAGAGGGTGACGGTGATGGTGGCGTTCCCGCCGGACACGTCCTCGTCCTCCGTGGGCGAGTCGATGCTGAGGGTGGGGGTGGGGTCGTTGTCGGTGATCGTCACCACCGCGCTCTCACGGTCAGGGTCGATCGTGGCGTTCGTGGCGCCGGACAGGTCCATGGCGAACACCTCGTTGTACTCGTCCAGGGCGTCGTTGGTGATGGGGATCTCGATGTTCAGCGAGGTGGTCCCGGGCGAGAACGAAAGCGTGTCGCCGGTGTGGGTGTAGTCGCTTCCGGCGGCGGCGCCGTGTTCGTGGGCGGCCAGGTCCTCCAGGGTCGAGAACATGGTTTCCAGGTCGCTGTCGGAAATCTCGTCGGTGGCGTAACCCACGGTGACCTGTTTGCCGCTGGCCACCCGATTGCCGCTCACGGCATGGTGCATGGTGACCGTCAACCTCACCTTCCCCCCGGATACCCCTTCGGAGACGGTTACGGTGGTGTCGGCGATCCGGAGTTCGGGAGGGTCGTCGTTGTCGGTGATCGTTGCCGTGGCCGTACCTTCGGTGGCGCTGACCGTCGAGTTGCCGTCGGCCCGGGCGGCCAGTGCAAGATCGAACGTCTCGTCGAACTCGTCGATCACGTCGTCGGCGATCGTGACGCTCACCGTTGCGGTTTCGTTGCCCGCGGCGATGTTGAGGGTCCCGCTCTTGGCCGTGTAGTCCGTCCCGGCTGCGGCCGTGTCAGCGGTGGTGGCATAGTCCACCTTCACCTGCTTGCCGCTCTCGACCTGGTCGCCGTTCTCGTCATACAGGGTCACGGTGAAATCGACAGTGCCGTCGTCCTCGTCGACGGTCTCGCCGGCGATCCGGAGTTCGGGAGGGTCGTCGTCGTCGGTGATGGTCACCGTCACCGATTTGGCCGTCCCGACGGTGGCGTTGGTCGAGGCGCCCAGGGTTGCCACGAATCTCTCGTCGAACTCGTCGATGGTGTCAGAAGTGACGGATGCGGTGAAGGTGGTGGAGGTGGTGCCCTCGCTGATGGTCGCCGTTCCCGAGGTCAGGGTGTAGTCGTCGGTGGAGGCGGCGGGACTGCCCGCCGTGGCTGCGTAGGCGACGGCGACGTCCCTGCCACTCACAGCAGAAAGGGTCACGGTGAAGGTGACGGTGCCGCTCTCTGCGACCGGACCAGTCGGACCGCTGAGGGTCACCGTGGGCATGGCGTCGTTGTCGGTTATCGTCACCTTGGCGGTGGAGGTCCCGAGGGTGCCGTTGGTGGCGCCGGCGAGGTTGGCGTTGAACTTCTCGTCGTCCTCGTCGAGCATGTCGTCGGTGATGGTCACCGCCACCGTCTCGGATATGTCGAGGGCCGAGAAGGTCACCGTCCGGGAGGAGACGGCGGTGTAATCCTCGGTGGAGGTGGCGGTGTCATCGGAGGTTGAGAAGGTGGTTGTCACCGTCTCGACCGAGGGGTGTGACAGCGTGACGGCCACGTTGGCGGTGCCGGTGGCCTCGCTCACGGTCAGAGCCGCCACGGATATCGTGGGTTTCGATTCGTCGTCGGTGATGGTCCAGGTGTTCACGTGGCCCATCTCGCCCAGGTCGGTGTCGTCGCTGGACATGGTGAGAACGAAGGTCTCGTCGCCCTCGTAGGTGTTGTCGTCGGTGATGGGGAAAGACAGCGTCTTCGTGCCGTCAGTACCGGTCTGGCCGGATGTGAAGACGACGGTGCCGCTGCTGTTCGTGCCGTCTCCGAAGTCCGTGTGCAAGGTGGCCGCGGCGGCGCCGGTGCCGCTTGCCATTGACCATGCAATGGTCACAGTCTCGTAGTGAGGATTGGACATTTCCAACGCCAACTTGAGGGTCACCGTCTTGGCGCCGTCTGCCTCCGGAACCTCGAGTGTCGTGTTGGCGGTGGCCAGCGCCGCGGTGGTGGGGGAGTAGTCGGAGGCTATGTCGGTGTCCTCCATCTCGCCGCTGGCGCGGTGGGTGGCGGTGACCGTCACGGAGGGCAGGGAGTCGTCGTTGGTGATGGTTGCCGTGCCGACGCCGGCGGTCCCCAGACCGGCGTTGGCAGAGGGGCTGCTCAGGGTCACGACGAAGACCTCGTCGGGTTCATACATGGTGTCGTCGGTGATCGACACATCCACGGTGGTGGTGGTGTTCCCTGCGGTGATCGTGGCGATACCGGACGCGGCCGTGTAGTCGGTGTCAGCGGTGGCGTTGGCGGTGGCGTCAGCCGAGTCGACTCCTGTTGCGTAGTTGACCGTCACGTCGTCGCCGACGGTCTCGCTGAGAGTGATGGTGAAGGTCGCCTTCCCTCCCGACACGTTCTCGGCGACCGAGACGTCGTCTATGGAAAGGGTCGGTAGGCCCTGCGCCTCTCCCTTGGCAGGGTAAACGGTCCAGAGCATCCACAGCCCGAGACAACCAAGAGCGGCGCGCACCAGCGGGGGAGTGGTAGCCAATCCAACTATGTGTTTCCTCAAGAATCGTCTCCATCGAAGGTAAACACCTGCTCTTGCGAGCCATTAAGCCTGATGAGTATACTGATGAAAATAACATAAATTAGCCAATATCTAAAAACCATTTATCACAAACTGGCTCGTTGTATGTGTCTGCAGTAGCGACGGACTGACAGAACATCCGGCGATGACTATCGGTGCGGCCTTAGTATATAGTGTGCCAAGGTGTACTATATTCTTAGCTACGCCTAATAAATGGCAGTTTAGCAGGGTGTTTCCAAGCATAACCGACACATCTATCTCGATAATCACCGCTAGTAATCCGCTATCAAATGACTCCGCCGGATCACTGTTTGGCTCCATGGCTGCTCCTGGTATATGACCTGTGTCCTGTCGCAAGAGATGCTGGTATCCCTCCCGACTTGTGCTCCCTCCTCCAACGACACTGGATGTGGGAATGTCTTGAATACTATGGTATCCGCCAACAGTGAGATGGTATATATATCAACAACCGAAAAAGAAGTGGAAGTCCCTGTTTCGATGAGTTGCGGTGACCTGTCAAAGGCGCCTGTCTCAGTGGCATGAAGACCTGCCAACGAGACTTGGGCGCCGGGATCGGGATCGGCGCACGCCCCGGTGTGTACGCTTGCTCGCCATGGACGCTACCGGCAAGGGTGATGGGCCGATGGTTAACGCCTATTGGGTGATCCCGGGGCGCTTGGCTGCCGGAGAGTATCCGGGTTCGTGGAGTCGCGAGGAGGCAGCCGGAAGGTTGCGAACACTGCTCGGCGAGGGCATAAACCACTTCATTGACCTCACTGAGGCGCACGAGGGGTTGGAGCCCTACGCTGAGGTCGCCGCGCAGGAGGCCCGACGGCTGGGAGTCGGCACCGTGCACGAGCGCCATCCCATCGTAGATATGAGCGTGCCGCGCAGCCTGCGGGAGACCGCAGGCATTCTCGATGCCATGGACGCGGCCCTGGACAACGGGAAAAACCTCTATCTGCACTGCTGGGGCGGGGCCGGCAGGACCGGCACCGTGCTCGGATGCTGGCTTGTGCGTCGTGGAAGATCGGGAGAGGAGGCCCTCGCCCAGGTGGCGGAGTGGTGGAAGGGAGTCGAGAAGGTGCATCGCCTTCCCCGCTCGCCACAGACAGCCGAGCAGTGCGCCTACGTCCGCGACTGGGCCGAGCCGGTTGGCAGGGACCGGAGCTAGAGAAGCCAGACCTTCGGTTGGTCGCGGCGTCCTTTCCCAGATGATGAAGGAGTCCGTAACAAGACGCCGGCATGATCTCGATGCGCTGAGGGGATTCGCAATGCTGCTGGGCGTGGGGTTGCATGCCGCGCTGGCCTTCTTTCCGGCGCCCTGGTGGGTGCAGGACCCGACCTCCGGCTGGGAGGGGCCATATGACGAGTTCCTCTGGGCGGTGCACGGCTTTCGGATGCCGGTGTTCTTCCTGCTGAGCGGGTTCTTCACCTCAATGCTCTGGCGTCGCCGCGGCCTGGGCTCGCTGCTGGGCCACCGTCTGCGGCGGGTGGCGCTGCCGCTGGCCATCGGCCTGGTGACCCTGGTGCCGGCGGTGGACTGGATTGGGGAGAGGGCGCTGGCGCCCCAGGTGGACTCCGAAGACATCTTCGCTGTCGCCTTCGGCGGGTCGGTCTCGGGGGTGGAGGGGTTGCTGGACCGGGGGTTCGATGTCGACGCCAGGGCCGAACCCGGAGGCTGGACCCTGCTTCATATTGCCGCCTTCACCGGTGACACCGAGATGGTGAGGTTGCTGATTGCCCGGGGCGCCGAGCCGGCTGCGGCGGCCACCGCCTCGGAGGGGGAGACGCCGCTGGGTGTGGCGTTCCACTTCGGTCACGAGGAGGCCGCCGACCTGCTGGTCGTCCACGAGGGACTGGACCCCCTGCCCGAGGGGGTGACGTGGTCGGACATCCCGGGATGGGGAGAAGGCTCAAAAGAGGCCGGAGAGGACGCCCGGGACGGGATAACCCGGATCGAACACCTCCATCACCTGTGGTTCCTATGGTTCCTCCTGTGGTTGGTGGCCGGTTTCGCGGTGGTGGCCGCCTTCGCCGACCGCGGGGGTCCCGGACGGGGGTCCTGGCCGAAGGGGTTGATGTGGCTGATGATCCCCCTGACCCTCATTCCGCAACTGGGCATGGGAGACGGTGGATCCTATCCCACCTTCGGGGCGGACACCTCCACCGGACTGCTCCCCTTCCCGCATGTGCTGGCCTATTACGCCACCTTCTTCACCTTCGGCGCCCTGATGTACGACCGCCGGAATGGCAGGGGAGAACCGATGGTGGACACGGTCGGCAGTCCGTGGTGGCTGTTCCTCCCGGTCTCCTTCCTGCTGGTGCTGCCCGCCGGGCTTCACTTCACCTTCGTGGACTTCGTCTGGCCGGTGGCCTCGGTGCTGCAGGTGCTCTATGCCTGGGGAATGTGCTTCGGCCTGATGGGGCTGTTCCGGGCGGTGCTCAGGCGGGAGCGCCGGGGTGTGCGCTGGCTCTCCGACTCCGCCTACTGGGTCTATCTCATCCATCTGCCGCTGGTGATCCTCGCTCAACTGGCGGTCCGGGATCTCGACATGGGCGCCGGCGTCAAATTCCTGGTGATTTGTGCGGGGGTGACGGCCGTGTCCCTGCTGAGCTACCGGGCGTTCGTCCGTTACACGCCGATCGGAACGATGCTCAACGGCAAGAAGACCCGTCCGGAGGCAACTCCGGGCGGGTAGATGCGCCCCAGAGCGGAGGAACCGCTGCGGGCTGATGGGCGATTGCCCCGGATCCGCCGTTTTCGTCCGTGGTCGCGAGTGCCGGGGAGTCTTTCCGATCCCCCTAGTTGTGGGATGGATTGCCGACATTTTGTGGGATAGATCTCCTGAATGTTGTGGGTTGCGGTTCTTTTGCGTAGAAGTTGTGGGATGGATTGCCGAAATTTTGTGGGATGAATCTCCTGAATAATGTAGGATGGATTATCCCCCGGGTTTGAGGAGGCCTCCCTCTGATGGTTTCGAATCGTTCTGCGATTTATCGTGATCGGGTTGTCGACCGCGAAATCCCGGGTGTCCTGCAGGCGGCCCGGGCCGTTCTCATCGAAGGCCCCAAGGCATGTGGCAAGACTTGGACCGGACAGCGCTTCGCTCGAAGCGAGGTGTTCCTGGAGGAACGTCCCGACCTCTGGGAGATAGCAACCCAGGCCACATCATTGTTGCTCGCCGGAGAGACTCCTCGTCTCCTTGACGAGTGGCAAAGGGTTCCCGACCTGTGGCACCTGGTCCGCGCCGCGTGCGATCGGCGGGGCCTGCCGGGACAGTTCATTCTCACCGGTTCCGCGGTCCCCCCTGATGAACTAACCCGCCACTCCGGGGCAGGACGGATCAGCCGCGTTCGGATGCGTCCCATGTCGCTCTTCGAGGCCGGAGTGTCCACCGCGGAGGCGTCCGTGGGCAGGATGCTCGACGGGCTCGAAGCCTGGGAGTGTCCCGTTGTCGAGGTGGCTGTGGACGTGCCGGATCTGGTGGCCACCGCCTGTCGCGGCGGCTGGCCGCAGTTCATAGATGCTCCGGTGGAAGAGGCCATGAGGCAGGTCCGAAGCTACGTGGACGACATCTGCCGCGTGGATGTGTCGGCCGTGGACGGTATCCGGCGAAGCCCTGAGAGGGTGATGCGTCTGATGCAGTCCCTGGCGCGTAACGTTGCCAATACCGTCGGCATCGACAGGCTGGCCAGGGAGACCGAGGGGCAAGGTCCACTTGATCGGAGCACGGCCAAGACCTACCTGGAGTCGTTGAGTCGCCTGTTCGTAGTCGAAGATCTACCTGCCTGGAATGTTCACATTCGGTCGAAGGGGCGTCTCCTCAAGGCGCCGAAACGGCACTTCGTTGACCCTTCCCTGGCGCCTGCGGCGCTGGGAGTCGGCCCGCAGAGATACCTGGACGACCTGAACGCTTTCGGGTTCCTGTTCGAGTCGATGGTCGTGCGCGACCTGCGCATCTACGCCCAGGCTCACGACGCCTCGGTCCACCACTACCGCGACTATGGCGGCCTGGAGGTGGATGCGGTGATCGAAACCCGGGATGGACGCTGGATTGGGGCCGAAGTCAAACTGGGCGGCGCCGCAGCCATTGACCAAGCGGCAGCGGCCTTGCTGAAACTGCGGGACCGGGTCTCCGAGCGACGCGCCACCAACTTGGCCCAGCTTTTGGTGATCACCGGAGGGCGATACAGCTACCGGCGCTCCGACGGAGTGGCGGTGGTCCCCCTGGCGGCCCTGGGTCCCTGACCCGACGGCCGATTACCAGGCCGGCTCGATATCCAGGTCGGCCAGGAGACTCCTCACCCGTTGCTCGAGATCGTCGCGGATCGGGCGGACTTGTTCGAGGCCCTTTCCGGCCGGGTCGTCGACATCCCAGTCGAGGTAGCGCTTTCCGGGGTAGATCGGGCAGGCGTCGCCGCATCCCATGGTGACGACCACGTCGGCGGCCCGGACGATCTCGTCGGCCCAGGGCTGGGGAATCTCGCCCTTGATGTTGATGCCGCGTTCCAGCATCGCCTGGGCGGCCGCCTGGTTGATGTCCTCGGCGGGCTCGGACCCTCCCGTGAAAACGTCGACCTTGCCCCCCGACAGCAGGCGCATGAACCCGGCCGCCATCTGCGAACGCCCGGCGTTGTGAACGCACAGAAAGAGCACGCTGGGGTTCAGGAGGGTGGGGTTGGTCTGGAGACGCACCACTGCCCGCAGGCGCTCGCGGGCGAAGCGCTCGGCGAGCAGCACCACCCAGGTCGTGGTGGTTGCCTTCTCCATCAGACGTTCGAGTGAGTCGGTCATGAAACGCTCTATGGTCTCGGTGTTGAGGCTGCCGCGGAAGTCGTTGTGCAGTCTCATGGCGGCCTGGCGGAGCAGGAACTTCTCTTCTGTCGTCAGGGAGACGGTCATCGGGGTTTCTCCTTTACCGGTTCGGACGGGTTCTCGGGGTAGGTTCGGCCGAGGCCTTGGCGGCTTCCACCAACCGGTCCACCCGGCCCGTTATGTCCAGGAAGGCGCGCCGGAAGGCGGACAGGTTCTTGCGGGGGACCGGGTCGGGCACCGACCAGTGCAGACGGGGCGCATCGAAGCGGTCGCCCGACTCTCGAGCGCGGTCGCACACGGAGACCACCAGGTCGGGGGTGTCCTCGATGCGGGAGTAGTCCTTGGGGACCGCCTTGGTCAGGTCGATTCCCAACTCGGCAGCGGCTTCCACCGCTCGGGGATGGACCGATGGCGCCGGCTCGGTGCCCGCACTCAGGTTCGGATACCCGGTGCGCCGGCGCCACAGGGCAGCGGCGTACTGGGAGCGGGCGGAGTTTTCGACGCAGACAAACAACACGAGCCGCCCGCCCAGCGAGGGGCTGGCCGTGAGGTCGGCGAGCCTTCGATGCCGGAGGGAGACATAGCGCCGCCGCCCGTCACCCTCGGACGCTCGGCGGGCGATCAGGCCGGCGCCTTCCAGCACCTTGAGGTGGTGCGCGAGCAGGTTTCCCCCGGCGCCGGTGATCTCCCGGAGTTGCTCGACTCCCAGATCTCCCAGGGCCAGGGCGTCCACCACCGCCAGGCGCAGGGGATCCCCCAGGGCGGAGTGGAGAGCGGCCCTTTCGGCAAGCGTCAGCACGATACCTCAAAGTATACTGATACAATATCTCTTGAGTCAAATTGCCGAACGCATAGTGACAACGCCGGAGGGGGTGGCCGGGTGAGATCGGCTCCCTTCGGGAGTTGTCCGGTGTCTTACTCTGTCGCTAAACGGTTTCCGGTAAGCCCGCGCCTTCCCATAAGATTCGACACCGGATGATCAAGAGGGTCCCATGCTGGAGTTGAGCCGCCTTACCAAGCAATACGGCGATGTGCAGGCCCTGGACGAGTGCAGTTTCAGGGTGGAGCGGGGCCGGATGCTGGGGTTTCTGGGTCCCAACGGAGCGGGAAAGACCACCGCCATGCGTTCGGTGTTCAACCTGGTGCGCCTGGACGGCGGGGAGGTCCGATGGAAGGGTCTGCCGGTCTCGCGCGAGGAGCGGTTGCGGTTCGGGTACATGCCCGAGCAGCGGGGTCTCTACCCCAAGATGCCCATCGGCCGCCAACTTGCCTACCTGGGACGGATCCACGGCATGAACAAGACCGAGGCCGGCACGGCCGCGGGGCTGTGGCTGGAGGAACTCGGCCTCTCCGACAGGATCAAGGATCCCCTCGAGAAACTCTCCCACGGCAACCAGCAACGGGTGCAGCTTGCCGCCGCTCTGATCCATGACCCCCAACTCCTGGTGTTGGACGAGCCGTTCAGCGGCCTCGATCCCTTCGGTGTGGAGACCATGGCGAACATTCTCCGCACCCGGGCCGCCGCCGGCGCGGCGGTGGTGTTCTCGAGTCACCAACTGGACATGGTGGAAGACCTCTGCCAGGATGTCGCCGTGATCAATCACGGGAGGGTCGTGATGGCCGGAGAGGTCCGCCAACTGAAGGCGGACTCGCCCTACTGGGTGATCGAGATGGAGATGAGGACTCCGGACGCCGAGCGCCTCAGCAGACTCGATGCCGTGGTGTCGGTGGACTTCGACGGGTACCGCCACCGGATAGTCGTGAGGAAGGGCGCGGACCTGAGCGACCTGGTCTCCCGGCTGGACCTGGGAGGGGACGTGCGCCACTTCACCTTCTCGGCGCCCTCTCTCTCCGAACTCTTCAGGGAGGCGGTGACCCGATGA
>CAYWGY010000059.1:0-12412 GCA_964458055.1 uncultured Acidimicrobiaceae bacterium
GTTCGCGGTGCATGTCAGCGACGACGGCCGGTTGATAATCAGGACCGGGACGATAATCGACAGCCCGAGAGCCAACGCCCAGTCCGTTTCCTACCCGCAAGGCCCCTCCTGCATCTAGGGAAGATATAGTGGATTCCTCGCTCGTCATCACCCTGGTAGTCATAGGAGCGGTAATATGGATCTCATTCCTGGGAGTGGCCGCGTTGCGTTCCCGTCGGCGAGAGGGCATCCCTCCCAATCAGGCCCCAGGGACAACAGACGATGCCCTCGAGACCCGCCGGCTGGAACGCATACAGCAGGGGGCGGTCCTGCTCTCCGCTTTCTTGGCGGTCGGGCTTGCTCTCTATTACCTGAGCGAGACCGATCGCCAGGAGAGCTTCGTCGAACAGTTCCACGAGGAGTCCGTGGAGAGGGGCGCGGAACTGGTGGCGCCGGCAGAGGCTGACTGCTGGATGTGCCACGGCCCCAGCGGTGTCGGCGGCGTGGCGCCCTACGTTGAGAAACGCACGGGAGTGAACGTCAACTGGTCTGCGCCCGCCCTGGACGACATCTTCCTCCGATACGACCGGGACATCATCACCTACTGGATCACCTACGGGCGGGGCAACTCTCCAATGCCCCCCTGGGGAACCGTGGGAGGCGGTCCCATGAACGAACAGCAGGTCCAGGACATCGTCAACTACCTGGAGAGCATCCAGGTCTCCCAACAGGACATCCTTCGTAAGACCGACGGCATCGTGACCGGCCAGTTGAGCCTTCTGGAAAACGCCGACGAGGCGGTGGAGAGGGCAATCATCGAACAGCGCCAACTGATCGCCGACATAGAGGCGGCGCCCCGGTATGCCGATACCCTGACCCAACTAGTAGAGGCCGCCCGCTCCACCCTGGATCTCTCCGGCGCGGGGATCGACCGTGACGGTGACAACCTCTCCGATGTCTCCGAGGTGACCATCTCCGAACTCACCGCCGTGGCCGCGGCCCTGTTCGACATATCCGAGATCGAGGCTCTGACCTTCGATCCCCAGAACCCCGCCACCGACGGTCGTCCGGATGGCGTCGTCGCCGATCATGCCATCAGCACCCTCCAGGAGTTCATTCCCCAGGCGCCGATTCTCGAGTTGCGGATGCGGTCCATCAGGGCAGCCCTCATGGCCGACGAGGACGACTCCGACGGCGACGGCCTCAACGACCGGGCGGAGAGGGTACTCACCGCGGAACTGGCCGTCGCCCGGACGGCGCTTCGTCCCAACACCCTCACGGTGGTGAACCTGGATCCTGAACTGGCTTCCTCGGGAGGAGGGGTGAGCGACGACGAGTCGGCCGCCACCGCGGTCTCGGGAATGGAGGCGGCAGCCATCAACATGCGGGTGAGGACCGAGAATGCCGAACGCCTCCTGGGTCCGGCGCGAGAGGGTCTTGAAGAACTGCTGGCGGCACAACAGGAACGCCAGTGGGACATCGATCTGGAGGGGGTGGCAGCCTCCGCCTTCGGCGGCGATCTCGAGACTGCCACGCGGGCAGTGGGTGTGTTCACCGGGTACTGCGCCCGCTGTCACACCTCCGGCTGGTCGGCGGGAACACCCTATGCCGCCGAGGCCGGGTCGGGAGGATTCGGACCGGCCGTATGGCGAGGAAGGCCGCGTGTCCAGTTCGTTACCAAAGAAGACCTCCGCTCCTTCCTCCTGGTGGGAGCCGTTGCCGACCAGCCCTATGGCGTGAACGGTTTCGGAAACGGACAGATGCCGGCCTTCGGGGCTGTGCTCTCCGCCGACGACTTGGACCTGTTGGTGGACTACCTGTGGGCGGGTAACCTCAACGGCAAGGGGAACTGAGTTATGCGTGAACTGTTTCGCTCTCTGCTATCGGCCAATCTGTTCGTCACCGGCATCATCCTGCTGCTGACCGCCATCCTGGTGTTCTACGGCACCATTTATCTCCTCAACTACACCAACCTCGGCAAGAAGCTTGCCTTCCTGGTCACCGGCGCCGGCACCGCCGCCTGGATGACCATCGGGAGCCTTCTGTTCGTCCTCTACGCTCCGCGGGGTCCGCGCCCCGTCAACATCGAGGGACTGAATGCCTTCGAAGTGAGGATCATCCCCATCACCTACACGGTGGTGTCGGCGGTGGTGTTCATCGGCTTCCTGGTGGCACTCCACCAATACGAAGAGGCCCGGGAGAAAGCCGACCTGTGACGACGCGGTGGAGGTAGCCTCCTCCGGCCCACCAAGGTAGTTCGCCAATTGCCACTGTTTGCTTTCGTCAAGCAGTACGCTGTCCGATGTGCTGACAGGCCGATCTACTCGCAGATCTCCAAACCGTGCCTGCGCCAGGGCGCTCCTTTTGGTCCTGGCTCTTACGGGGCTGGCGCTGGCGTCATGCGCCCAAGATGAGCCGCCCGTGTACCTGGGCGACGGCTCGCTGGGCACCGTCGAGGTGGAACGCGGCGCGGCGATCCAGATTCGCTCGATATACACCAATCCCGGAGAGACCTCCCTGCTTGGCAACTCCGCTGAGAAAGCCATCGTATTCGCCGTGGAGGACTACGGGGCCATCCACGGGTTCCCTGTAGACCTTGGGGTGGGGCTGGATGACATGTGCTCGCCCGAGGGAGGAATGATCACCGGGTCGCTGGTGATCGCCGAGGGCGACGTCGTGGGCGTGGTGGGTACCAACTGCTCCGCGGCGGCCGCGGAGGCCTCGCCGCTTCTCACCAGCGCCGGCCTGGTCTTGATCTCACCCTCCAACACCGCCCCCTCACTCACCTCCGACCTGGCGGGCAATGAAGGTTCCAGCCACTTTCCCGGTTACTACCGGACCGCTCACAACGATCTGATCCAGGGCGAAGCGGTGGCTCACTTCCTCTACGGCGAGGATGTTTCCACGGCGGCGGTGGTCCACGACGGCGGTCCCTACACGTCGGGTCTTGCTGCCGCATTCGCCAACGCCTTCACCGAGCATGGCGGCACGATCACGGGCACCTGGGAAGTAGACCGCAAGGAGGAGGATTTCGTGCCGGTGCTGACCGAGATAGCAGAGGGAGAGCCCGAGGCCCTGTTCTTCCCGATCTTCTTTCCCACCGGTGGCTTCCTGGTGGAACAGGCCGCCGAGATGCCAGCCTTCTCGGAGATGGTGTTCGCAGGCGCCGACGGCTTGCTCAGCGACGACTTCCTGTCGTTGCCCGAGAGCGAAGGAATGTACATCTCCGGTCCCGACAGCCGCCTGGGCGACAACGCCAACCAGAGCACCGGACAGAGCGCCGCCGCTTTGAAGGCACGCCTGGAACAGACAGAGGGACAGCCTCCCTCGAACGCCTTCTGGGGTCACGCCTACGACGCCACCGTGTTGTTATTGGATGCCATCGCCGCGGCTTCCTACGTTCGCGCCGACGATGACGCCCTGGTGATCGACCGGGCAGGGCTGCGAGAGTACCTGGACGGCGTTTCCTCATTCCAGGGAGTGAGCGGGGTCCTCACTTGTGACGCATTCGGCGACTGCGGAGCATCCAGGGTGGTGATCCATGAACACCTCGACTCCTCCGACATCGAAGCCACCCGCCAACGGGTCGTGTTCGAGGCCGGGCCGAACAGTCGTTAGACCAGGGAGTCCCTAACCGGCCACCAGCCCTAATCCGGTGTGACCGCTAATCGCGGTACCGAGGGACACCCAGCCCGAAGTCGTTGGTGCTGTCCAGCGCCGCCATCGTGCGGTGAGTCTCCCGGGCAACGTCCACGATGAATGCCTCCTGGCCCAGGACATCCTCAAGCGCGAACTTGGTCATCACCGCCATGGCGTAGGGGCGGTTCGGGAGAAACACGATGCCGGCATCGCAGCGGACCCGTTCCATCCCGCCCGACTTGCTCGCCACCGCCAAGCCGGAAGGCAGCGCCCGAGTCAGAGGCGTCGCCTTGGGCTTGGCGAGGATTCTCAGGACCTCCCGGGCCACTCCCGATGACGGCTCTCCCCGGTACAGCATCTCGAGCATCGCCACCAGTTCGTTCGGCGTGGAAACGTTCTCCTGACCACGCCGGACAGCGTCGGAGTCCATCATCTTGCGCCTCAGCCTCGTGGCCGCCAGGCCCATGTCACGCAACAACGAGTTGGTCTCTTCCATGCCCGCCCAGTCGATGCACAGGTTCGTTGCCGTGTTGTCGGAGACAATGATCATCAGGATGGCCATGTCCAGCACCGACATCTCCGGCTGCCCTTCCATGTAATGGATCACGCCGCTACCGGTCCCCGACATCCCGGGGCTGATCCTCACCCGCTCTCTCAGGTCGATCTCTCCCCTCTCGGCACGGCTCAGCAGTTGCGTCAGTATGTGTATCTTGATGGTGGAGGCCGTGGGGAACTCCTCGTCACCGCGCACAGACACCCGACCGCCGCGCTCCAGGTCCACCACGCAGACGCCGGCCACTCCCGCGAAGCACTCGATCTTTCGGTCCAAGATCTCCTGCAGACGGTCCCAGAGAAACCTGCTGCTCATGCCGTCACTCCTTGTCCTCCGGTCAGGCGGGCATCAACCCGAACCCGCCATCAACGCTTGCCGGGCATCCGGTGGTCAGGTGAGCCTAGGCCGCGCCGCCCTCATCGGACGGTTCTTCTGCGTCGCGTCTCAGGGATGCCAGGATGTCCACACCGGTGGCCGCTTCGATCTGCTCGGTCAAGGCCACCATGGCAGCCGGCAGCTGGGACACCAGGCCCGGTATCCCGGCGCCGCCCCCTCGACCGTCGCTGCTGGAGTCCACCACCGCCACCCGCTCGATGTTGACACCCTGGACGGTTGCGACGATCTTGTCCACCAGTTCGGGAAGCATGTTCAGCACCAGCACGTGATGCCCGTCCTCTCCGGCCGCCTGGTACTGATCGGTGAGCAGCTTGAACACCTCCACCTTGGCCCGGCCGTCCTCGATGATGCTGGCCGCTTCAGCCCGGGCCCGCAACTGTTCGGCCTCCAGATCGGCGCGGGCGGGCACCACCACTGTTGCCTCGACCCGTCGCGTCTCCAACTCGATGCGCTGGCCTTCCAACTCCTGGCTGGCGACCACCTTGGCGACTTCCCCGGCCACCAGAGCCTCCTCCTCGCGAGCGTTCGAGACGGCTTCCAACTCGGCGGTGCGCACCCTCAGGGCGTTCTGTTCCACCACGATGGCCTTGTCCGCCTCGATACCGGCGATCTGTCCCACCTGCCGCGAGTTCGCCTCGGCCTTCTCCGCCTCCGCCTTGCGCTCGGCCTCCGCCACCCGGGCGTCACGCACCACCTTGGCGGTCAACATGCGGCCGACCGAGGTCAGATACTCGACGTCGTCGCTCACGTTCTGGATCTTGAGCACATCAAGTTCAAGACCCAGGGTCTTGATGTCATCGTCGGCTTCGCTGATCAACTGATGGGAGAACTTGAGCCGGTCCTCGTTCACCTCTTCGGGCGACAGGGTGGCCAGCACGCCTCTCAGGTTCGCCTCCAGCGTCTCCTTGGCGATCTGTCCGATCTGAGCGTTGGACCGCCCGAGGAATCTCTCGGCGGCATTCTCCAGCAGACCTTCCCGGCTCGACACCTTCACGTTGGCGATTCCTTCCACATTCAGGGGAATCGTGCCCCGTGAGTAGGCGTTGGTCACCGCCACCTGCAGGGGAATGGTGTTCAGGTCCATCCACTGGACCCTCTCCACCAGTGGAATCCGGATCGTCCGGCCACCCTGCAAGAGACGGTAACCGACCATCCGCCCGTCGCTCAATGCCCGTTTGCGCCCGGAGATGACCGCCACCCGGTTGGGTGGACAGATAATTATCAGAGACTTGATGATGAAGACCAGGATCAGGACCACCAGGGCCAATCCCACACCAGCCACCACCACCGCCAAACCTTCTTCGAACATCAGTCACTTCCCTTTCTTGGTTCCATTCCGGCGACCAGCGCCACGGCGCCGTCCACTCCCACAACGGTAACCCTGGCTCCCTCGCTCAACCGATCTTCTCGATCGGCGGGCAGAGCCGTGATCCGGTGACGGGCTCCCGCCGCGTCCAACACTATCTGACCCCTTTGCTCGGTGGAAACTTCCAGCACCACAACGGCCGTGGTACCCACCAGGTCGAGGTTGGTCACCTCGCTGGATGCCTCGGTGCGCCGAATCCACCCGAACAGGGCGTTGTGAAAGGACGCTCCCAGAACGCCGACACCCAAGGAGACCAACACACCGGGCAGAGAGGAGAGGCCGATCCAGACTGTCAGCAGACCTCCCAGGCCGAAGAACGCAGCTCCGAAGCAGACCGCGCTCAGAGAGATCCACGAGAAGAAGCCACCATCCGAGCCGGTGTCGGCATCGGCGCCCACCTCGCCGCCGAAGGCGAATACCAGCAGCAATGGCAATCCGGCTGCCAATGCAAAAATGTATACGTAAAGTACGGTCGCTCCCGCCTAGGTCCTCGCCCGGCCCAGAATAGTCACCCCGGCAACAGGTAGGTCCAGACGACGAGCAGGGTGTGCAGGAGAAAGGGCGGTGCGGACCGCCAAAGCCCACGTCTTGTCCACGGGACGACTTTCTCTTGTCAGCCAACCCGCCTGCGGGGAGGTATGCACTTGCCTTGACTCACAGAGGTTCTGGCTGGTCAACCCCCAGTCAACACAGCCTGGCCGGTCCCGTCCGCCAGGCCCCCATTCTCAGGTACGTTGCTATCAGATGAGCCTGTCACCACTCTTGTGACAGTCACCGAGCGGTTCCTATCTAGCCGGCGGTGGTCAGGTCAAGGAGGCGGGCGAAGCGTTTTCTTGCGATGACCAAGGCTAAGAGGGTTACCACGAAGGGGAGAGCGTCGGTCACCTGGACGGGGAGACCGTTGCCCTGGAAGCGGAAACCGAGCGCCTCGGCGAGCGCGAAGAGCGCGGCGGCCGCCAGGACGCCCACGGGATGGGCCCGGCCCAGCATCACCGCCACCACCGCCACCCATCCCCGACCGCTCGACATGTTCTCGGCGAACTGGACGACGTTGCCCAGGGAGAGTTGGGCGCCTGCCATACCGGCCAGGGCGCCCGAGGAAAGGACGGCGCCGTACTTGTAGACGGTCGGGCTCACCCCCAGGGTCTCGGCGGCCAGCGGTCGCTCACCAACGCCCCGAAGGCGCAGGCCTATGGGCGTCCGGAACAAGAAGACCCACAGGGCCGGCACCAGCAGCAACGCCAGATAGGTGGGGATGGTGTTGTCGAATAGCACCGGACCCACCCAGGGTATTTGCGACAATCCCGGGATGGCGATGCGGTCCAGTCCATCGATCCGGGGGTGCTGGAAGACCCCGCGCACGTCGAAAAGTTGCGGCAGGAGGAAACCGGTCAGACCCATGGCCAGGAGATTCAGGGCGATCCCCAGCACGATGGAATCGCCCCGGCGGGTCACCGTGCCGTATGCCAGAGCCAGGGAGATGAACATCCCGGCCACCATCCCGAAGAGCACACCCACCCCGGAGCTGATAGCCAGGTAGGACCCGGCCACCGCCGCGAAGGCGCCGGCCAGCATGATGCCCTCCAGGGCGATCTGGAAGACTCCCGCCCGTTCGCAGATCATGCCCCCCAGGGCTGCCAGCAGGATGGGGATCATCGCCCGGGTGGCCGAATCGAAGAGAGCGGTGTCGAAGATCTGTTCGAACATCAGACCTCCCCCACCGCCGCCGCCTCGGCTTCTCCCGCCTCCGATGGCTTGCGATCACCCCTCCAGATGGCGAGACGGCAGGCAACCGCCACAATCACCACCGCCTGCAGCACCTGCGACAGCCGCCAGGAGACCCCGGCGTTCCTCTGCATGGCCAGGCCGCCGATCTGGAGTCCCGAGAAGAAGAGTCCGGTGACAAAGATCGGGATGGGACGGTTGACCGCCAGGAGTGCCACCAGCAGGCCGGTCCAGGCAAAACCGCTCAGCACCAACTCACCGTCGATGAAGCGAAGAGCCTCGCCGATGATCAGATGGGTTCCGATCAGTCCGCCGATGGCACCCCCCACCACCATCACCTGGACGGTCCTCTGCTCCACATCGATTCCCCCGTAGCGGGCAGAACGCATGTTGAAACCTGCCATCTGCGTCTCGTAGCCGGCCACCGTGCGGGTGTAGACCATCCACAGCAGAGCCACCAGCAGTATGACCAGGACCAGTGAGAGGCTGACTCCTCCGAAGATCGGCATCTTGGGCATGCGGGCGGACTCGGGAACCTGGCGGGTGGTGGCCAGGGTGACCGAGACATCCGAGAGCGGGAAGCGCACCAGGTATCCGGTGATGGCGCGGGCCACGTAATTGAGGAGAAGGCTGGTGATGAGAATGGGAAGGCGCAGCCGGGTCTGCCCGTAGGCGGGGAGCATGGCCCACAAAGCACCGACCACCGCACCGCTGAGCATGGCCAGGGGCACGATCACCGCGCCCGGGCCGGGCACGTAGATGGCCACGATCGTTCCCGCCAGCCCGCCGATGACCATCTGCCCCTCCCCTCCAAGATTGATGATTCCCGAGCGGAAGGCGATGGAGACGGCCAGGGCCATGCCGATGATCGGGATCGCCCTCCCCAGGGTGTTGCGCAGCCCCGACCCGGTGACCGCCCCTGTGAACATCTCCTCTCCCGCCGCCAGGGGGTCACCTCCGGTTACGGCCACGATGGCGGCTGCCAGGGCGAAGGCGAACAGCAGCGAAAACGTCACCGGACTCACCACCGCCCGGTGGCTCATGCTCCGGAGTTCGGCGAGGAACCGTCTAGGCAACGGCCGCCTCCTCGTGTGCCCCGGTCATGTAGAGCCCGATCTCGGGCTCGGCAACGCTGCGAGGATCCAGATCTGCCACGATGCGCCCCTCGAACATCACCAGGATCCGTGTGCTCAGCGCCAGGACCTCCGACAATTCGGCCGAGACCATCAACACCGCTCCTCCCCGATCGCGGAATTCCACCAACTGGCGGTGGACGAATTCGATGGCGCCGATGTCCAGCCCCCGCGTCGGCTGCTCGGCGATCAGAAGCGGCGTGCCGTGGTCCATCTCCCGGGCCACCACCACCTTCTGGAGGTTGCCTCCCGAAAGCGTGGACACCGGGTCGGCCACCGAACCCACCTTGATACCGAACACTTCCACCAGCCTCCGGGTGAGCCGGGCCACCGCGCCGCGATCAAACCAGCCTCTGTGTTGGATCTCGGGCGCCTGGTGGTGGCCCATCAGGAGGTTGTGGGAGACCGATGCCTGCCGGGTGGTGCCCACCCCGTAGCGGTCCTCCGGAATGTATGCCAACCCGGCCTCCCGGCGCTCGGCCACCTCGGCATGGGTTATATCCCTCCCCGACAGGGTCACTGTGCCCTGGTCGGTTTCCCTGAGCCCGCAGAGGGCCTCGATCAACTCGCTCTGACCGTTACCCGCCACGCCGGCTATTCCCACTATCTCCCCGGCTCTGACCCTGAAGCCGGCGTCGTGCACGGCGTTCCGCCCGTGCCCGCCCACCACGGTGAGGTTCTCCACCTCCAGGACCACCTGGTCGGGCTCATGGTCGGGCGCTCTCCGATCGAGGTCCACGGCGCGACCGGTCATATGCAGGGTTATCTCCGCCGGGTTGGTCTCGGCGGTGACCAGGTGGGCCACCGCCCGGCCGTGGCGGAGCACCGTCACCCGGTCGGAGATGGCCATCACCTCTCCCAACTTGTGGGTGATGAAGAGAATCGTGCGTCCCGATTCGCGGAGGGTGCGGATCACCTCGAAGAGCTTGTCGCGTTCTTGGGGGGTGAGCACGGCCGTGGGCTCATCCAGGATCAGCACCCGCACATCCCGGTACAGAGCCTTCAGGATCTCAACCCGCTGCAGCACCCCCACGGGCAGGTCCTCCACCACTCCCTCGGGGTCGACAGCCAGGCCGTACTGGTCGGCCAGTTCCCGGACACGGGCGGCGCCGGCGGACCGGTCGATGAGCCCCCGCCGGGTGGGCTCTTGGCGGAAGACAACATTGTCGGCCACGTTCAGGGTGGGAAAGAGCTTGAAGGACTGGTGCACCATCCCCAGACCGGCGGCGATGGCGTCGAGGGCCGAAGAGAACTCCACCCGCTCTCCCCGGATGAAGATCTCCCCCTCATCGGGGGGGAACAGCCCGTAGAGGAGGGACATCAGGGTGGTCTTGCCCGCCCCGTTCTCCCCCACTATGGCGTGGATCTCCGCGGGACGCACCGCCAGGTCCACGGCGTCGTTGGCAAGGACGCCGGGGTACCGCTTGGTTATCCCGCGGAGCTCCAGCTCGAATGTCAAGACATCAACCGAAGAGCGGGTCGGGAACCACGATTTCGCCGCTGACTATGGCGTCTCGGGCGGCGCGCACCTCCGCCACGATGTCCGGATGGTCGGCAATAACGCACTGGCTGTCCGCCAGCACCTCGTCCGATGCCAGCGCCATCACGCCGGTGCCGCCCTCGTCCAGCCCGAAGGCCACTACCTGACCGGCGGTCCCGTCGAGGACCTGGGTCGCCAACTGCTCGACCAGCACATCCACCAGCTTGAGGTTGTTGTCAACGATGTGACCCGGTGCCTCGGGGCACTGGTTGACGTCCACGCCGTAGCTGAGGAAGCCCTCCTGCACCGCTGCTTCGAAGATGCCGCCGTTGGATCCGGCGCCCACCGCGAAGATGTGATCTGCGCCGCGGGCGGCCACCGCCAGCGCCTGCTCCTTGGCGCGGGCCGGATCGGAGAAGGGGTTGTCCCCGCCGATGAACACCTGTGTGTCGGTGATGGAGGGATCGATGCTCTGCGCGCCCAGGGCGAAGCTATCGGACCAGCGATGGAGGAAGGGGATGTCAAGGGCTACCACCGAGCCGATCTCCTTTGCCTCCGAGAGGCGGCCTGCCATGATCCCCAGGAGATAGGCTCCCTCGTGCTCGCGGAACACACCGCAGTGCAGGTTGGCGGCGGGCTCGTCGGGACAGGCGTCTATCAGGATGAACTTCTGATCGGGATTGGCCTTCGACAATTCGTCGGCCAACTCCACCAGGGTGAAGGTGGTGAGCACCACGATGTCGGGCGCCTCGTCGATGGCCGCCTCGATGTTGGCCCGCCGGTCCGAGTCATTGGTGGACTCGAAGGTCTTCCAGCTGCCGCCCATTTCCTCGGCGACTCGCTGGGTGCCCACCTGGCCCAACTCCAGGAACTTGTTGACGCCTATGGGGTTGGGTGTCACATAGATCAGGCTCGGTCCCTCGGGAGCGGCCTCTTCGTCATCACCGCCGCACGCCGAGGCCAGGAGCGCCAGCGCTGTCAACAGGGCTATGGGAAGGATCATCTTCCGGTTCTTCATCCGCTTACCTCCTTGGTATGTTCAAGCACCCCCGGGGGATGGGGGTACCTCAGTGGCCCCAAGGGAACGTTCTCGGGGCTCTGGCCCTGATCGGGCCTTATGATTCTTCGATCCGTAACGATAGCGGTCACGAATTCCACCGGAGTGATGTCGAAGGCCGGATTCAAGGCGTCCGCTCCGGGCAGGGCCACCTCCACTCCCCTCACGGCCACCACCTCGTCGGCGCCGCGGTCCTCGATCTCGATGTCGGCTCCCGAGGGCGTGTCCATGTCGATGGTCGACTCGGGGGCGACCACGATGAAGGGCACCCCGGCGTGGCGAGCGGCCAACGCCAGGCTGAAGGTCCCGATCTTGTTGGCGACATCGCCGTTGCGGGCAATGCGGTCGGAGCCGGCGAAGACCAGGTTGGCTTCTCCCCTCGAGAGAAGAAACGGGCCGGCGCCGTCCACGAGCAACCGGAACGGAGCTCCCATCCGGGACAACTCCCAGGTGGTGAGACGACCGCCCTGCAGGAGCGGCCGGGTCTCCACGGGAAGCGCCATTTCCAGGCGTCCCCGCTCGTGCAGGGTCTGGATGACCGCCAGGGCGGTCCCCCGGGCCACGGTGGCCAGACCACCGGTGTTACATATGGTCATGGTCCGCGCCGAAGCCTCGCCGATCAGGTCCTCGGCCAGGTCCGCTCCGTACTCGCCCATGGATATGGATGCCCTCAACTCCTCTTCCCGGATCTTGTGGGCTTCGGCCAGCACCCTCTCCAGGCCGTCCGGCGCCAGGGCGGAGGCCCGGTCGACCATCTTGGCCAGGTTCACGGCGGTGGGTCGGGCGGCGCGAAGGGAGGAGACAGCCTCCTCCAGCGCTGGACCCTCCGTCCCGTGAAGATGGACCGCCAAGGCCACTCCGTATGCGCCCGCCACCCCGATGGCGGGAGCGCCACGTACCGAGAGTCTCTGGATGGCCGCCACCAGGGTGGGAATGTCGGGAATGTCGAGAATGACCAGATCCTGGGGAAGGCGGGTCTGGTCGATCATCTTGATGACACCGTCATCCCATTCCACTGTTTCTAGCGAGGTTCGTTCGTTACTTGGATGCATGACAATCCTCTAGCCTATTAGCGGATGACCGA
>CAYWGY010000060.1:0-3226 GCA_964458055.1 uncultured Acidimicrobiaceae bacterium
CGGGACAGGTGCATGGCCCGCCCGACTCTCCCAAGGCCGGCCTTGCCGTGGCGCTCACGCTCGAGCGCTTGGGCAGGCGCGACCTGGATGCCATTCTGCACCTGGACAGCCCCATTCCTCGACAGAAAGGGATGGCGAGCAGCACGGCCGACATCGCGGCCGCCATTGGCGCCACCGCAGCCGCGCTGGGAGAGTCGCTGACGGTGCACCGGCAAGCGGAGATAGCGCTCTCGATCGAGCCGAGCGACGGGGTGATGGTGCCGGGAGTGGCCCTCTTCGACCACCGGAGAGGGCTGGTGGTCCGCTCCCTTGGTAATCCGCCCCCGATCAGAGTCATGGTGCTGGAATTCGACGGCGTGGTCGACACCGCCGCATTCAACGCCACCGACCGCAGCCGCGACTACGAGCAACTCTCTCATCGGTTCCGGAAGGCTGTGGACCTGATCGCCGCCGGAGTGAAAGCCGCCGACCCGTCTCTCATCGCCCGGGGCGCCACCGAGGACGCCCTGGCATTCCAGGAGGTGTCCCCCCATCCTCGATTGCCGGAGGTGTTGCCCCTGGCCCGACGGATGGGCGCTCTCGGCGTCAACATCGCCCACAGCGGCACGGTGGTGGGGGTGCTGCTTCCTGACGATCCCGAGATGGCCCGGACCGCCAAACGGATTTTGGGCAACCTCTCGGGCCTGGCCTCCCTGCACGCCCACCGGCTCATCGGCGGAGGCGTGATCACCCCGCAGGCAAAGAATCGATGACGATCACGCCGGTAGCGGCGCCGGAGACGATCATCCAAGCCGGGGGTTTCTCTGTCCCGGGCCCTCACTGAAGGGGACCCGGATCGGGTTCAGGCGTCAACCACCACGGTCGTGGCCATCTTGTCGTGCCAGCCCTGGCGCCGATCGTCCCAGAGGAGCGACAGGTAGACCAGAAGGGCCAGCAACCCTCCCACCGCGGGTATCAGGTTAAGGAGTCCGGGGAGGATCCAGCGTCCGATTGCCTTGCCCCACCCCGGCACCGACCCGTCTTCGGCCTTGACCACCTTTATGTTCACGGCCATCTTGCCCAGGGTCTGGCCCTTGGTGGCGATCAGAGTCGGCTCATACAGGAGGAATATCACGAAAAAGAGCAACAGGCCGCCGAAGCCCAGGAAGACCGCCAATCCCGCCAGCGCATCCGCATCCGTCTCGGATCCCAACACCAGTCCGGCGATTCCCACTATGACCAGTACAACCACGACGAGGCCAATGATGGCAAAGTCGATGATCCTGGCCACCAGGCGTCTGCCGGGCGAGGCGAGATCGCATACGTCGCCGGTGCCCAAGGTGACCCGCCCGATCATCGAGCGCGGTTCGGTCATTATTCACTCCTCTTTCGTTCGTTTACGAATGCTATCGGCGCCAGAAGACCCGAAGTGCCTGTACCTATACGGGCTTCGTCAGGATTCCGGAGGCCACAGCCACTTCTCGGTACCAGTCGGTGAGGGTGGCTGTGGTCTCGTGGGCGTTGAGACCGCTCGGGTTGGGGACCACCCACAACTCGGCGCCTTCGAGTTGCTCGGGTTGTCGACCCGAACGCGCCTTCGGGCGCCGGAAGGCCGTCCGGTAGGCGGTGATGCCCACCACCGCAACCAACCGGGGACTCCACGAACGGACCTTGCCGGTGAGCGTCACCGCCCCCGCCCGGAGTTCTGCCGCCGACAGTTCCGAGGCCCGGGCCGTGGCCCTGTCCACGAGATTGGTGATTCCCACCCCTCTCTCCACAAGGTACGTCCGGTCTTCGGGGGTGAAACCCCTCTCCCGGCAGATCTCGTAGCTGGTAATCCCGGCGCCGAAGATCGCCGGATAGAACCGGTTGGTGGGATGGGCGAAGTGAGTCTGGGCGGCAGCGGTCCACAGCCCGGGGTTGATGCCCACGAAGAGCAACCGGACCCCGGGACCGATCACATCGGGGACCTTCTTGTCTCGGCAACTCTCCAACTCCGCACGGCTGAACCTCACCTTCTTTCCGGGGGCTCTCATCGGCGAGTCCGGCGCATCAGCCGCTCCAGGGTCTCCGAACGCGGGGGCGCCGGCGGACCCTCGGGGCGGCTCGGCTCCGGCTCGTCCTCCACCACCGCCGATTCACCGACCGGGCGCCGTCCCACCGTCTGGAGCGGTGATGATCTCCCCGCCGACAGTCGCAGGCGCCGGGCGGCGGCGTCGACCAGGAAGAGGGTCAACGCCGCGGCGGCCAGCCACGGCCAGATCGCAACTTCGCTGACCCCGCGCCTGGGAGCAGAGTCGAAGAATTGGCTTGCGGGAGGATTGACCCTGCCTCCGGTGGCCTCTGCGATCTCCGCGGCCAGGGTGGGATCGGGGGGAAGGAAGGAGTATTCCTCCCGGTAGGTGGAGACCGCCCCGGCGCTCTGGCGTATCTCCCCACCCTCCGGGGTCGTCATTGTGGTCGCGACCCAATACGGACCGGCCCGGGGCGCCCGCGCCGAACCCGAGAAGCGGCCGGTGGAGACCCGCCGGAGAGACACCACCGACACCTCGCCATCGGGTGCTGTCACCCTGGCCACCCCCGTGGTTCCCTCCGGAAGGCCCGGATGGTCGACCGCGATCGAGAGTTTGCCTCCCTGCACCGTGACGCCCACCCCCGCATCGGAATCCGGCGCGAGCGTGTCTCTCACCACCCTGCCCCAGAACTCGACCAACTTCTGCGGAATCACCCATTCGGCGGCCCAGCGGGAGGAGGCGTCCGAGGTCCAGGCGGCCACCCTGCCCAGGCCCCGCTGCCAGGACGCCAACAGCGGATGGCCGGATCCCACCTCGAGGGAGACGGTGGCCGTTCCCTTGGCCTTGGTCGCCACGTATCCGAGGAGCGGCCGCGACTCCTCCATGTGCTCGGTGACCGGGGTGGCCGCACCCCGGACCGGGTAGAACACTCCCTCCCGGACCAGGTTCTCCGCCACCAGCAGGGTCTCCTCCACGAAGATCTCGGGGACCAGGTCGAGGTCCGTCCCCGGGTAGTACCTCCCGCCTCCCAACTCGGCCATGCGCTCCAGGGTGGGACCGGGGCCCTCCCCGGTACCCACCACGGACAGGGTAACCCCCTGTTCGGCGATCTCTCGAGCGATGGGCTGCAGACCCGATTCGTTGGGGTCCCAGCCGTCGGTGAAGAGCACGATGTGACGGAGGGAGCCCTCCACCCCTCCCAGCACCCGCAGAGCCTCTGACAGGGCGGGGCG
>CAYWGY010000060.1:3250-12391 GCA_964458055.1 uncultured Acidimicrobiaceae bacterium
CCCCATCCGGGGTGAGCGCGGAGAGGGCGGCCTCCGCCTCCTCCGGCTGGGGCCTCGGACCCAGAGGAAAGGTCCAGTCGAACCCGGACGAGAAGGCCAGCACACCCACCTGGTCGGAACTGGTGAGCGCCCCGATGGCCTTTGAGGCGCCCGCCTGGGCGATCGCCGTCTTCGGGGTTCCTCCCTCGATGCGGGTGGCGTTGCCCCCGCAGTGGCAGGACCCCATCGATCCGGAGGTGTCGAGAGCCAGCACTTCGGCCACCGGCTGACGGCGCAGGAGATCATCGGGATCTGAGGAGACCGGCAACACCGACTCCACCGGCGTCTGGTGGTAGTCCCCCACCCCGTAGCTGCGGTCTCCCCCCACCACCACCAGCCCGCGGCCGAAGTCCTCCACATAGGACACCAGGCTCTCGGCACCGTCGGCGCCCTTCAGGCCCACATTCACCAGCACCACCCCGTCGTATTCGGCCAGGGTCTCCGGCGACGGGATCCCGACAAGGCGCTCGACGTTCAGGCCCGAAGCCTCCAGGGCCATCTGGAGGTGGTCACCCTCGCTCCTGCGGGCGGGATCCTCCACCACCGCAATCCGAGCCGGTCCCTCAACCCGGGTCATCCCCACCGCCCGGTCGTTCTCGGTGCGCTCGTCCCAGTCGGAAAACAACCTGGCCTCCACCGCCAGGGGACCGCCACGGTCGGCGCCGGTGCGATCGAGGGGCACCTCCACCTGGATCCTGTTAACCCCGGTTAGCAGGCCGACCTCCCGTGTCTCGCTGTAGTCACCGGCCGTGACCCGAAGTTGGGCCAGTCCTTCCCACTGGGACCGAACCCTCACCGTGGCCGAAAGCACCTCCCCCTCTCTCACCAATCCTGGTACCTCGACGGCGTCCACCAGGGCATCCCGGCCGGGGGAACTGTCCAGCACCACCACATCCACTGTCACACCCTCCCGGGACAACTCCTCGACCGCCGCCCTCACTCCCCCGCCGGTGTCCGCCATGTCGCTCATGAGTACCACCCGCCGGGAACCGGCCGTGGGCAGAAGGGCGACCGAAGCCACCAGCGCCTCTCCCATCCCGGTTGCCGACGAGTCCACCACCGAGCGCACCGGCAGGATCGTCTTCCCGGTCGTCAAGGCTGTGTCCATCCTCGCTTCCCGTCCGAACACAATCAGCCCGACCAGATCGTCCTCACCGGCAGCGCCCAGCGCCTCGGCAACCAACTCTTCCTGGCGCCTTTGAGCATCGGCCCCCACCGAGAGCGAGCGGTCAAGGACGACCAGCACCGCCTTCTGCTGCTGGGGGAAGCTGATCAATGGTTGGGCCAGCGCCAGGAGGGCAAGTCCCACCCCTGCAAGTCGCAGTCCCAGCACCCAGCGGCGCCGCCTCCTGCCGACCATCCATCTGCCCCTCCGGGCAAGCCACCACACCAATCCCGCTCCCACCGGCGCCAGCCACAGCAGTTGGGGTGCGGCGAACCTCATATCCCCTTCCTCACAGACCTTAGGGGACTCAACGATCCCGATCCACCCGCAGGCAGGCGGGTGGGCCCCGGGTTACGGAGCGCCATCCACCACTCCACCAACATCAGCGCCGCCGCCAGTCCGGCCACCCAGGGTCCCCACTCCGATACGATGTCAGTCCTCTCCTCGGAGATGAAGGGTCCGGGCTCCACCTCCACCGGCCGGGACCTGCCCGCGGACTCGGAGACAGCGAAGTGCCTGACCGCCACCTCGGAACGCTCGATCTCGCCACCTTGGTCCATGTAGTCCACCCGGTAAACGCCGGGATCCCCGGTGCCCGAGAACGCCGCAACCCCGGCGCCGAGCGTCACCGACTCTCCATCGGGGGTCAGCACCTGCACAGCGCCGCCGCCCGCAGAGGCCAACGGGATGGGCTGGCCCGCGGGCGCCGCCTCAATGGCGCCGGCACCTTCTCCGGCCAGCCATTCCAGGAGTCTGACCCCCAGAAGGGGGAAGTCCACCTGGACAACCAGATTCGAATGTGTCAGGTCGAAGGCGAAGTAGACCACCCTGTGCCCGTTGACCCTGCCCAAGAACACGAGGGGAATGTCGCCGGCCTTGACCACGGGAAGCCACTGGTCGGTGGCCATCACCTGCGCCTCGGCCACTGCCATGCCGGCCAGAGCGACATCATCGAGCACGGGTTCCCCGGGACGCTGCCAGGTAACCCCCAGATTAGAGGCCATCTCGTCCAGCCGCAGCCCCGGCGGGGTCTCCTCCGTCCGGATCAGCCAGGACGGCCGTTCAATGACGGGAAGCGTCCCCCGGTTCACGATGGAGATCTCCGGTGTCGCCCCCGGGTCGGTCGCGGCCTCCATCTCCGGGATCGACCCCACCAGCGCCGCCAGGTATGGAGACTCGACTCCCTCCAGTCCCACCAGGGTCGCAGAGGGCGTGGCCAAGACGGCCCATGCCTCGTCATCGGCGGGCAGGGAGTCTCCGGGGCCCACCAGCCTCGCCCGGGCGACCGCCCCCGGCCCGGCGGGCAGGGGGATGATCGCCTCGTCGGCCCCGTTCGGAGGAGGCGACAACTCGATGCGGGAAACGAGCCGCCCGTCCACTTCCACCTCCACAGTCACCGGATCAGGGCTCCCTCCGCTATCTGCCACCGACACCAGTGCCCGGACAACACCCGCCTGGTCCCTTTCCAGGGTGAAGGCTTGCAGAGACCGGTTGGGGCCGGTCTCGTCGAACCGAACATGGCGGGCGCCGACTATTGGCTCCTCGGCCAGGGGGGCTTCGCCTCCGTCGGTGAAAAGCACCAGATCGCTGGGGCGGTCGGGAGTGGACAATCCCCGCCCCAGGCGGACGGCCTCCCCGAGATCGGCTTCGCCACCGGTCAGCTCCATCCCCGAAAGCGCCTCCGTCACCTCTTCGACATCCCGGGAGTAGGCGGCAACCACCCGCGGTCGGGCGCCGGCCTCCACCACCGACACCAGCTGGTCTCCCGACATCTCCCCGGCCCAACTCTGCGCCTCCCGCTTGGCCCGCTCGAAACGCCCTGCCATCCCCATCGAGCCCGAGACGTCGAGGATTAACACGGTGTGGGCCCCCAAACGGGCTTCCTGGGTGCCAAATGGCCGCGCCAGTGAGACGACGAAGGCGGCCAGGACTGCCAGTTGGATCAGGAGAAGGGGCGTGATCTTCAGAGGACGCCACGGCCGTGCCGAGGACAGAGGGTCGGCGGCGGTCTCCCACAGCAAAAGACTCGAGACATCCAGTCGTTCGCGGCGACTCCGCAGCATGTAGAGGGCAATGAGGGGAAGCGCCAGCGAGGAGAGTCCCAGAGCGGCCGGAACCAGAAAACTCAAGAACCCACCCCCCTCCGCTGCCGGGGACCACTGCCTCCCTGACTTGACAACTCCCACACCAACCCGCGAACCATCGCGCTAACCCGCGAAAACACCCCGCAGAAACAACCCCTCGTGGGCCCTCCCCCTCCACCGCCGTGCCGTTGGTCAGGACGCGGACCGGCATTCGCCGGGAGAAGGCGTCTCTGACAGTTCTGATCCCCAACTGCGACCGCGCAGCGCGCCGGCGCGAGTCCCGCAGGTGATTCGTGGATGCACACAGTATGTTCCGGGGGTGGGACGATTTCAACCTTCCGGGACTGTTTTCTCCCGCTGACCGGCAGGGTTGTCTCGGATTCGTCTCCGTACAAGGTCGAGGCGAGTGTCGGGCGGGTCATCCTTCAGGACACCATTCCGGCAGCCGCCAACTGCCGCAGGGTGTTCTCTGCCGAGTCAGGACCGGCCTCAACCAGCAGGTAGTGGAGACCCGACCGGGCCGAGCGGGAAGCCATCTCCGAACAGAGTTCGTCCAACCGCAGCCGGTAACGCTGGTACGCCTCGGGCGTGCCGGAGAAGTCGGACTCTTGACCGGTCTCCGAATCCCGGAGGCGCACGTCACCGAGGACCTCGGGATCGAGTTCGGGAGTCCCCAGTACCTGGAGCACCACCCCTCCCACCGACCCTGCAAGCCGGTCAAGCCCCTCCCTCCAGTCCGCCACCAGGAGATCGCTCACCACGATGGTGTAGCGGCCCCGACCGGACGCCGCCACGGCAGACAGGGACGGCGACAGACGGCCTTCCCCGGGTTCGACTCCCAGCCCCTCCAACCAGGCCTCCAGTCGCGGCCAGGCGGAGAGATGCCTTGCCGAGGGCCCGCGGGCCACCACCCCTCCGATGCCGGGCACTGCCCACAACTCCACTCGATCCGCTCCGGCCAGGGCCAGGTAGGTAATCATTCCCGCCAGCCCGAGCGCCGCCGGGAGCTTCCCGTGAAAACCCATGGAAGGCGAACGATCCACCACCACCCGCACCGACATTTCCCGCTCGGCCTCGAATTCCCTGATGAGGGGGACCCCCAACCGGGCCCAGAGAAGGTGATCGATCCGGCGGTAGTCGTCTCCGGGGGTGTACTCGCGAAAGTCGACGAAGTCGATGCTCTCACCCTTGTGTAGGGAGGAATGGCGACCACCGTGGGGAGATCGCACCCTCCCGCGGGCTGTGAGCGAGAAACGTCCGAGTTGGTGGCGCAGTCGGGCCGGGACCAGCATCAGCCCTCGGCGACCGGCTCGGGGTGGGCGGCCAGCACTTCGTCGACCAGTTGATCCGCGGTGACGTCGTCCACCACCGCCTCATATCCCAACACCAGGCGGTGCCTGAGTGCCGGGTGGGCCAGCCGGCGGATGTCTCCGGCCGAGAGATTGGGACGCCCGTCCATGAGAGCCAGCGCCTTGCCTCCCAGGACCAGTGCCTGGGCGCCCCGCGGGCTGGCGCCGGCACGCACGTAGCGGCGGACCCCCTCGGTGGCGCCGGGAGAGTCCGGATGGGTGGCGCCCACCAGCGTCGAGGCGTAACGCAGCAGATGGGTGGCTGCCGGGAGTTCCCGCACCAGGGAGGCCATCTCGGTCAGGTGCCGTGATTCCAGAACGCCCTCGGCCTGATGCTCAGCCTCTCCGGTTGTGCGGCGCAGTATTTCCACCAGATCGTCGGAGGGAGGAAACGGCACCAACTCCTTGAGCATGAACCGGTCCACCTGCGCCTCGGGCAGCGGGTACGTGCCTTCCATCTCGAGTGGGTTCTGGGTGGCCATCACCAAGAAGGGCCGGGGAAGGGGCCTCGTCGCTCCCGCCACTGTGACCCGGCGCTCCGCCATTGCCTCCAGAAGGGCAGACTGGGTCTTGGGGGTGGCCCGGTTGATCTCGTCCGCCAGCACCAGGTTGGTGAAGACCGGCCCCGGGTGGAAGCTGAACTCGCCGCCCTGGAGCACATTGGTGCCCAGGATGTCGGCAGGCATCAGGTCGGGAGTGAAGGAGATCCGACCGAAACCGATCTGCAGTACCTCTCCCAGGGTGGTGAGGAGGCGGGTCTTTCCCAGGCCGGGAACACCTTCCAGGAGAAGGTGTCCCTCGCACAGCACCGACACCAGCACCTTTTCGACTAGTTCGGTCTGCCCTACGATGACCTTTGCGATCTCCGCTCGCGCCTCGTCGAGCCGGGCCGAGAAATCGGCAGGGTCCTCTATGGATGGTTCGTTGCTCATGGTTCCAACTCCGTGAAATAGATTTGTACGACATCGGTCAGATGGGAAGGAAGCGAACGCCGCTGGAGCGACTCCAACGCCTCCGTCCGGTACTCTTCAAACCGCTCCTTGTAAGGGACGAGGGCCGCGTTCGAGATCGACGGGCCGACCGATCGTCCGACCAGCGCGCCAAGCTCGTTTCCCTGGACCTCCACACGCTCCTCTTCTCCCAGCCCTCCCTCGGGGATCTCCAGCACCCAATCCGAGTAGGCCGGCGGGGTGGCCGGATCGTCATCGCCCACTCCCGTCACTGTTCCGCTGCTCGCTCCCGTGCCGTCGGTCTGCCCGCCGGCTCCCACCGATCCTGAGCCGCCGCCACCCTGGCCCTGGCCCTGCCCTTGGCCCTGACCCTGACCCTGCCCTTCCCCCTGGCCCTGACCTTGGCCCTGACCCTGACCCTGCCCTTCCCCCTGGCCTTGACCTTGGCCCTGACCTGAGCCCGTCCGGGCCTCTACGCTTTGTGGCTGGCCCTGCTGTGCTTCTCTCAGCCGGCTCTCAGCCTCGGCCAACTGCTGGGCGGCTGCGGCCGCCGCCTCGTCCAAAGCGGCCTGCGCCTGAGCCGCGGAGAGTTGTTCGGATGCTCTGCCCAGGGCATCGGCCACCAGGTCCCAGTCCAGGTTCTCATCCGACAGGGCCGCGGCCGCCTCAGCCAGAGCAGAGGCGAGATCTTCATTGACACCGGCAAAGTCTCCCGCCCGGTCGGCGAGTTCCTGGGCGGCCGCCTGGCGCTGTGCCGCCGACAGTCCAGCGAACATCGAAGCCAGATCCGCCAGTTGCTCGGCGGGATCGTCTCCCGCCCCCAACGGATTGCGGTTCAGCCGGGTGGCCAATCCCGACAGGGCCGTGCTCTCGGCCAGCCGGTTGGGCCCGAGACCTCTCTCCAACTCCAGACGGGTCGAAGAGAGTTCCGTCCGAGCCTCCTCCAGGGTCTCCACCTCCTCCAGACGTTCGGCCAACTCCGCCAGTTGCTCGGCCAGGCCCTCGGGAGCGCCGGCCGCCAGGGTCTCCAGCGCCTCCACTTCCCGCTCCACCGCCTCCCTGGTCTCCCGGACCTCGGCCAGTGTCCGGTCGGTCAGGGAGGGAACCAGCGCCAACGTCACCGCAGCCGCCACCGCCGCCAGGGCAAGGCCGGTCTCCACCAGTGTCGGATACTCTCCCCCCACCCGGCGGACACCGGTACCCCACCCCCATGGTGTCGGGTACTGTCTCCGCAACTGACTGGGATCCATGCCCGACGCCCACTCCGTAGCCTCGGCGATCTGCCGCATAGCCGAGGGAGTCTGGCCGGGCTGGGCGGAGAGCTCCCATGCCGTGGACAGACGGTCCTCTCCTCCGAGCCTTCTATCTGCCCACAGGGCCGCGTTCGCCGGAGAGGGGCGGTCGAAAGCCCACCAAACCAGACCTGCCGCCACCGCCGCGGCCACCACACCGGCGGCCGCCCAGTCAGCCCATGGGAGCACCACCGCCCTGGACACCCCCCACACCGCCGCGGCCAGCGCTGCACCTGCTCCCAGGCCCAGAACCAGGTAACCCGCCAGCCTGGATAACCACAACCTCCGCCTGGCCGCCCCCACCAGCCCGGAGAGAGGTTCAGCCGGGGTCATCGGTGGACCGGCCGCCCCTTCGTCGCAGGGGTTTGGGCCGGGGCGCCGTCACCCGGCGTGATGCGCCCCACAGCGATAACGCGATGATGAACCCGTAGACCAACAGTGTGAGAGTCCAGACCGGAATCCGCCGGAAGCCCGGAAAGTCCAGCCCTTCCACTTCACCCTGTCGCAGCATGGCCAGGGCTTTGAAGGGGTCCATGGGAGTGGGCAGACTCGCGCCGTCGAAGAACCCCGCCTCGTCGTCATAGGGAAACGCCAGAGCGTCGGCCAGCGCCACGTAGGGATTCACCCAGGTGCTCACCAACTCCCTGCCGTCCTCCTCGATGTCCTCGCCGAAGATCAGCGCCTCCACTCCCATCATCACGAAGGAACCGAAGAAGATCGCCACCGCCACCAGGTACGAGAGTGCAACCGCTCCCCGGTTTGACCTGGCCCGTGAAGAGACCCATATGGAGACCGAGGTCAGCATGATGAGGGTCAGGAGCAGCGTGAACATGGCCACCAGCACCTCCACCGGGCCCACGGCGCCGAACGTAAGTGGAATAGCCAGCAACGGGATCACCGCCAGCATCAACACCACCGTGAATCCCACCGAGGAATACAGTTTCCCCCGCACGATCTCGAAGGGAGTCAACTGGGTCACCTGCACCAGGGAGAGGGTCTGGCGCTCCCGCTCGCCCACTATCGAGAGGGATGTGAATGCGGGCACGATGAACATGATGGCCGTCAGCAGCACCAGCGACATCCCCTCGAACACCCACTGGCCAGCCTGGTTCAGCCCCGAGAGCGGCCCCCGGGGAGCGAAGAAGTCGATCTGGATTTCCCGCCCGATAACAAAGAACAGATAGCTGAACAACCCCACCACCGTCACCCAGGCGGTGATCACCAGCCACATGAGCCGACTCCGGAACCGCTGGCGAGACTCTCTCTCCAGAACCGGGTTCATTCTTCGGCGTCCTGTGTTATCCGGAGGAACAATTCCTCGAGGCCCAGTTCCTGGATGCGCCATTCCACCACCCGGATCCCACCCGAGATCAGAACCGAGAGGATGTCGGCCGAGATCTCATCACCCTCCGGCACCTGAAACACCATCCGGCCGCTCTCCACCGCCAGGATGGAGGCGCGGGGATCGGCCTCCAGCAGGGCGACAGCTCGATCCACGTCGTCATCGAGCAGGCGCATCCGGATAACGCGGTCTGCCATCAAGGAGTCCCGAATGGACGCCATGCTCCCCTGAGCAGCCACCCGGCCCTCGTCCATCACCACTATCTCAGAACAGATCCCCTCCAACTCCGACAGGACATGGGAGGATATGACCACCGTCTTCCCCATCCTCCCCAACTCCGCAATCAACTCCCGCAACTGCACCCGGGCGCGGGGGTCGAGCCCGGCGGCCGGTTCGTCCAGCACCAACAACTCGGGGTCATGCACCAGCGCCCTCGCCAGGGAGAGTCGCTGCTTCAACCCCCGGCTGAGGGTGTTGACATCGTCGCCGGCCCGATCCGAAAGCCCCACCAGATCGAGAAGATCCCCGATCAGACCCGGCCGTCGGCTTGGCGCCACCCCTTGGCCGGCGGAGAAAAAATCCAGGTATTCGATGGCGGTCAGCTTTTCGTAGACGCCAAAGAAGTCCGGCATGTACCCCACCAGTTCCCGGACTGCCCGGGGGTCCTCTTCAGGATCGAGACCCCCGACCTCGACCTCCCCGGCATCGCGGGCCAACAGGGTGCTAATCAACAGGATGGAGGTGGTCTTCCCAGCGCCGTTGGGGCCCACCAGTCCGGTCACTACTCCCCGGGGAATGGCCATGTCCACCCCGTCCAGGGCCACCGTCGACCGGTAGGCCTTTCTGACTCCCGAGAAGGAGACCATCATGGGAGATCACCCCACATGATGAACGCTCCCACAGGCGCCGGCCCTCCGAAA
>CAYWGY010000061.1:0-12367 GCA_964458055.1 uncultured Acidimicrobiaceae bacterium
TAAACGTCTCGATCTTCACAGACTCGACCTCGTTGGAATCCGTGGAATTCCAGGGGGTGGGATTTGCGGTCCCCGTGGATCTGGCGTACCGGATCGCGCAGGCACTCATTGCCGGCGAGCCTGTTCACACTGCCTTCCTGGGGGTTAGCGGCAGGGATACCGACGGAGACGCCGGGGTGGAGATCATGGAGGTGTTCCCCGGTTCCGGCGCCGAGGCGGCGGGGCTCATGGTGGGGGATGTGGTCGTGGCCGTGGATGGAGGTCGGGTCACCGGAATAGCTGATCTCGCCGCCAGGATCCGCCATCTTGAGCCGGGCAACGTCCTCGTTCTGGACATCATCCGCGACGGTGAGGAGATCACTTTGAATGCCACTCTCCTGTCGAGAAGAGACGTCCTGGGCGATGATCCCGAGGACGGGGAACCGGGTGAAGAGGAGCCTTCCGACCAGGAAGAGGACGGCCCCTAGGCAGGCGAGGGAGCCTGCGCTCTCCTCCGCGGAAGCCTTACGCTGCCGTATGGAGATGGTATAGTTGCAATCGTCGCCGGGAGACAACGGCGATTTGTCCCGGGGCGCAGCGAAGTCCGGTTGGAGTCCGGCGCTGTCCCGCAACTGTCAAGCCCTCCGAGGAGGGATGAGCCAGGACGCCTGGTTCCGGGATGACGGATGAACCTCGGATGAAGGTGTAGTTCGTCAGCAGGCTTCCTGTCTGACACTCCTCTCCTTCATCCTCCACAAAGGAGGATGCTTCATGCACATGCCTACCCCACGCCTGGGTGGGAAGCTGTTGGTGACCCTGGCATTGGTTGCCCTGGTCCTCGGCGCCTGCGGCGACGAGGACGCAGAGGTCTCTGCAGCGTTCACGACAACGGCGCCAACCACCCTGGCGCCGACTACAACCGCGGAGACGCCGACCACCACAGCCCCGGCGCCGACCACTACAACGGAGGCGCCGATCACCACGACGACGGCGCCGACCACTACAACGGAAGCGCCGACCACCACGACGACGGCCGCTCCCGGGTTTCCGGTGGAGGTTCAGGACTCACTAGGGACGGTTACCATCTCCGCCCGTCCCGAGCGGATAGTCTCCCTTTCGGCTTCGACGACGGAGATGCTGTTCGCCATCGGCGCCGGACCCCAGGTGGTGGCGGTGGACAGCTACTCGTACTACCCGGAAGAGGCCCCGGTCACCGACCTGTCGTCGTTCAGTCCAAACATAGAGGCGATCACGGCGTTCAATCCCGATCTGGTGGTCGCCTTCTTCGATCCTGGTGATCTGATGTCGTCCCTGGAGGCACTGGAGATACCGGCAGTGATGATGCAGGCGGCAAGCACCCTCGATGATGTGTGGCACCAGATGGAACAGCTTGGCAGGGCCACCGGCAACGCCTCCGCAGCCACCGACCTGGTATCAAGTCTCCGGCAACGGATTGATGAGATCGTTTCCAGTGTGCCGGAAGCGACTTTCACCTATTATTACGAACTCGACCAGAACCTCTATTCCGCCACATCCACCACTTTCATAGGCCAACTCCTGGGACTCCTGGGGCTGGAGAACATCGCCGATCCCGCCGACGAGCAGGGCTACGGATACCCCCAGTTGTCTCCTGAGTACATCATCGAGGTGGATCCGGACCTCATCTTCCTGGCCGACACCATATGCTGCGGCCAGAACCTGGAGACCGTGGCCGCCCGTCCCGGGGGGTCTGTGCTAAGCGCAGTGGAGAAGGAGGGGGGGGTGGAGTTGAACGACGACATTGCCTCACGGTGGGGTCCCAGGATCGTCGACCTTCTCCAGGTTGCTGCCGATGCCGTGAATCAATTGGCATCGAAGGAGTGAATTAGGTGACCGCCCTCCCGACCATGCTCCATCCGTCGCGAGTGGGGGTGAGCAGATGGTTGTTGGCGGCTGTGGCCGGTACGACGGTGATGGGAGTGGGGCTGTTGGTGGGGCCGGCCGGTCTGGACGCGGGCGGGGTCCTGGCAGCGCTCCTGGATGGGTTGCCGTTTGTTGAGTTGGAAAGCTCGCTGTCGGAGCGGGAACTCACCATCCTCTGGGAGATACGCCTTCCCCGGACCGTGATGGGGGCGGCAGTGGGAGCCACCCTGGCATCGGCCGGAGCGGCCTACCAGGGTGTCTTCCGGAACCCCCTGGCGGATCCGTACCTTCTGGGAGTGGCGGCGGGAGCCGGGTTGGGCGCCACGGTGGCGATCCTGCTCCGGGCTCGGGGATACTCAATCCCCCTGGCGCCCCTGGCGTTCCTGGGGGCGGTCCTGGGGGTGGGGCTCTCCTACGGGTTGTCCCGGACCCGGGGAACGGAACGAAGGAGCGCCACCACCCTGGTGTTGGCCGGGGTGGCGGTGGCCTCATTCCTGACTGCGGTGCAGACTTTTCTTCAGATCACCAACGTGACCACCCTGAGAGAGGTGTACAGCTGGATACTCGGCCGGTTGGTAACGGTGGGGTGGAGCGACGTGACCGGCGTCCTTCCTTACATGCTGGTCAGTTGGCTGGTGATTCTCGGCTTTCGCAGGGCGCTCGACGTCATGGCGGTGGGCGACGACGAAGCCTCGGCATTGGGGTTGTCGCCTCGCGCGGTCCGACTCGTCGTGATCGCGGCTGCCACCTTGGGCGCGGCGGCGGCCGTGGCGGCCAGCGGTCTCATCGCATTCGTGGGAATAATTGTTCCCCACACCGTGCGGATCCTGGCCGGATGGAGCTACCGGGTGATCATACCCCTCTCCCTCCTGGTGGGCGGGGCCTTCCTGACCGCTGCCGATGTGGTGGCCCGCACCGTGGTGTCTCCCGCCGAGTTGCCCATCGGGGTGGTGACGGCGTTCCTGGGCGGCCCGTTCTTTCTCATGGTCCTGCGAACCTCGGGGGACCTGGAATGAAGAACCTGGCAGTTCGGGATGTCTCGGTGGTTCTTGGCGGAGCGCGGATAGTGGAAGGGGTGAGTGTCTCGGTGGAGGCCGGGGAGTGGGTGGGATTGATCGGACCCAACGGAGCAGGCAAGACAACCCTGCTGCGGGTGATCACGGGTGCGGTCTCCGCCGAATCGGGCCGGGTGGTGTATGGGGGAACCGACCTGGCCGGCCTCCGGACTCGCCAGCGGGCCCATTTGATGGCGGTGGTCCCCCAACAACCCGTGGTTCCCTGGGGTATGGGGGTCGCCGACTACGTGCTGTTGGGCCGAACCGCCCACATCGGATGGTTGCGGAGAGAGACCCGCACCGACCTGGAGATCGCCCAGCGGTCCCTGGTGGCTCTGGGATTGAAGGACCTGGCGCCCCGACGTCTCAACGAATTGTCGGGAGGAGAGTTGCAGAGAGCGGTTCTGGCCCGCGCTCTCACCCAGGCCGCTCCTCTTCTGATTCTGGACGAGCCCACCTCGTCGCTGGATGTCGGCCATGGACAGCAGATGATGGAGATGATCGACCGGTTGCGCCGGGAACAGGGGCTCACGGTGATCAGCGCCATGCACGACTTGACGCTTGCAGCCCAGTTCTGCGACCGTTTGGTGATGATGTCGGGCGGGAAGGCCATCTTGAACGGGCCTCCTCGCTCTGTGATCACCGAGAGTTCATTGCGGGACCACTACGGCGCCCAGGTTCGGGTGCTCGCCGGCCCTGACTTCGGGGTGGTGGTGATACCGCTCCGCTCCCAACCGGACACCCATGCAGGGGGGGAATCCTCGATCGCGGGCCACCTGTAGGATGATTGAAAGGAGAACATCGATGAACACTCAGGAGACTCCTCCTAGGCAAAAACCTCAGACCGGCTCCGAGCGGGCGCCCTCGCTGGTTCTGGTCCACACCGGGTACGGGAAGGGAAAGAGCACCGCCGCCTTCGGCACGATGCTCCGTGCGGTCTCACGGGGATGGAAGGTGGCAGTGGTGCAGTTCCTCAAGTCCGGCAACTGGAAGGTCGGGGAGGAGAAGATAGGACGAAGCATCGGCGTGGACTGGTGGGTCTTGGGCGACGGGTTCACCTGGGACTCGGAGAACATGTCCGAGACCGAGGCGGTGGCGCGGGAGGCCTGGTCGTTCACACGCCGTCTCGTATCCGAGGGAACGCATCGGATGGTGGTGCTGGATGAGATCACCTATCCCGTCAACTGGGGTTGGATTGACCTGGAAGAGGTGGTGGACATGATCCGCAACCGCCCCCGGCATGTCAACCTGATCCTCACCGGCAGGGACGCCCCCGATGCTCTCATCGAGGAGGCTGATACCGTTACCGAGATGGTGAATGTCAAGCATGCCTTCGACCGGGGAGTGCTGGCGCGTCGAGGGATAGATTTCTAGATGTGATCGAGATTTGGCTGGTGCGCCACGGGCAGACCGACTGGAACCGCCGTGGCCTGTTGCAGGGTTGGGTGGACACACCTCTCAATGAGACCGGGAAGGGCCAGGCGCGAGCCCTGGCGCCCAACCTGGATGGCCGGAGCTTTGCGGGAGTGTGGAGTTCCGACCTCTCCCGGGCGGTTGACACCGCCCTCCTCGCCTACGGAGAGCCGGTCCAGACCGATGCTCTGCGAGAACTCGACTTCGGCGAGATCCAGGGGCTCAGTTGGCAGGGACTATCCGATGAGGTGCGTGCCGAGATGTTCGCCTTCGACGATTTTGTCGCTCCCGGTGGTGAGTCCCATGAGCAGATGAGAGACAGGGTGGTGGGGTTTTTGGCAGGATTGGCCGCCGGGGCTCACCTCATCTTCACTCACGGGGGAGTGATTCGCATGCTGCGCCGCGAATGCGGGGATGATCGCTATCCCGCCTGGTGCGAAGTGGTGCGCCTGGACTGGACCAACCGCCGGGCGCTCCCGGTCCACTGAACCTCGCGGGTCCTGTCCGGACGGGCGTCACTTCAAAAGAGTTAGCCTCAGACATCTGATGCAGGAACAGACCGCCCAGGGTCAATGGACCATACCGGACCTGGTGATTGTTGCCGTGGCCGGAGTGTTGGGCTCGTTCCTGGGAGTGGGGGTCGGTCTCGGTGGGAGTGTGATGGGGGCTTTGTTGGGCCAGTTCGCTCTCACCACGGCAGCCATCTACATGCTCCGGCGTGTTCGTCGCCGGGACCTCGGTCGGCTTGGCTTCGAGGTGGAGGCTCGGGACGGGGTGATGCTTTTGCTGGGAGCCGGACTGCAGGTGCTGTTCGCCATCATGTTCCTGCCGCTTGCCCTGCTGGTGGGTCTTGAGACCGAGCCCCAGTCGCTGTCCAGTGAGATCATGGCGTTGGAGGGAGGCGCCGATCGCATCGCTCTGCTCCTTCTCATCGGGCTGGTGGGTCCGATTCTGGAAGAGATCATGTTCCGCGGGATACTCATGGACGCACTTGCGTCTCGCTTCGGGACCCGGGCGGTGGTGTTGGGCTCGTCCGGGGCCTTCGCGGCATTCCATATGGTGGGTGTCTCCACGGAACAACCCCTGGAATCGGCGGTGGTGCTGGTTCCCCAGTTGTTCCTCTTCGGCATGATCCTCGCCTACCTCCGCCTGACCAGGAAACGGCTGGGACCGGCCATCTTCACTCACGCCGGCTTCAACCTGCTGAGCCTGACCGTGATCCTGTTCTTTCCAGAGTTGCTGTAGCCCCGGGGTTGGAGTTTTAGAACCCCGAAAGTCGTCCCCCGGCCAATGCCTGATAGGGGTCCTCCACTCTCAACGATGGGCGCTGGGTTCTGATCTCCCGCCAAACTGCCCGCAACTCGTTCGTGCCCCGGTAGCGCCGGCCTCGCTTCTCACCGATGGCGTCCAGCAAGCCGGCTCGGTGCATGGCCAGAAGATCGCGAGTCCCGGTCATGTCGCTTATTGCTTCGCCTGTCGATGAGAGGGTGATCTTGACATAGAGAGAGCGCCACAGGGTTCGCCTGCGGGCGGCGTCCGAGAGAGCGCCTACCACTCGGTCCGGCAGATTGTGCTTTGCTGCCAAGTCTTCGCACCGACCCCAGAGAGCTTCGTATTGGTCGATCCGGCGTTGGAGGGTCCGGGCCTGGCGGTAGTGGGCAGTGAGACAGAATCGAATCCAAGGTCTGGTGTTCCGATCGGGCTCCCATTTCCCGTTGTGGACCGCACCCAGGGCTTCGTAGTAACTCGGGGTGTTGCGACCGAGGTACTCCTCGATGCTGGAGAAGATCGGCTCCAGGATGCCTTCTGATGCCAGCACCAACGTCTGAACACAGCGAGCCATCCTGCCGTTTCCGTCACTCCAGGGATGGATCATGACCAGATTGAGGTGAGCCATGGCGGCCGTAACCATCACCGGGTGAGTGCTGTACCGGATCTCATCGAGGGTCTTTTCAACCAGTTCTTCGACCTCGGTGCGGTCTGGCGCGGTGTAGACGACTCCTCCGTCCTCGTCTTCCACCCAGACGGGGCCGGGACGCCACTGGCCGGGGTTCTTCTGGAGATTGCACTTCATAATCATGAAGTGCAGACTCAGGAGCACGGATGAGTCGATGGCGCGATTTGACTTGGCGTGTTGCATTACGTAGGTCATTGCATCTCTGTAACCGGCGATGGCTTGGCGGGTCTCTCCGCGTGTGTCCAGAGGTTCTTCCTCTTCGATGACCGCCGCGACATCTTCGTCGCCGGCGTGGTACCCCTCGATGGAATTGGAACCCTGGACCGCCCGTGCGAACGAGGCTCGGCGCAGCGTTCCATACCAACGACGTGGTTGATAGAGGCGAAACCGCAGCGTCTCGCGGAGTTCGGAAATTGCCTGGATCACCTCTTTATCGACGTTTTCGAGGTTGGACGCTTGGTAGATCATGTATATATATTTTGGACTTATGGTTGGGATACGGCTATTAATAATAGAGGTAATAAGCTACGTAGTAACGACTGGCGGGTTCTGCGAACGGCCGAGGCCCAAGGGAACGGCTCATGGCGTGTCGTGGCTCTGGTCCCCTTAGCGGTAACTTTCCTTCCATGGCTTTTCGACGGCTCGCCGACAGTATCCCTGTCTCAGATGCTGCCAGGCCGATGGCCAGGCAGGGAACGTTGCTGGCGATGGGTGCGGTGGTGCTGTTCGGGTCCTTCGCGGTGGTTGCCATCGACCTGATGAACTACCACACCTCCATGGAGTTGGCCCAGCGTCACCTGTTGATCGCGGCGGCGGTCCTGTGGTTGGCGGCTGCCCGGCGGGGCCAGTTGAACCCTCGTGGGCGCCTGGGAGCCCTGGCGGTGATGAGCGGATGCGTAGCAGCCATGTCGATGCTGTTCTTCGCCGCCCTGGAGAGGCTGGGCGCCGGCCCAACCTTGACCCTGCAGTTCGTGGCGGTCCTGTTGGTGTTTATCTGGACGCGTGCGGTCAGGGGAGTGCGGATGCCTCCCATCGCCTGGGTGGCGGGAGCGGTGAGCCTGGTGGGGATCTTCCTGGTGGTGGAAGCCTGGGTGTGGGAGCAAGGTGACCTCATCGGGATTATCTCCGGTGTGGTGTCGGCGGTATTCCTGGCCGTGTATCTCCTTCTGGCCGACCATCTGGGTGACGAACTACCGCCGCTGACCATCTCGGCCTATGCCATGGGGATAGCCGCGGTGATCATGCTGCCGGTGGCCGGTCTGGGTCCCATGGACCTGCCGGCTTCCCGCTGGTGGTGGCTGCTGGCGCTGGGGGTGGTGGGGACCGCCGTCCCGGTGGTGCTGGAGGTGGCGGCCGTGCGACTGGCCGGACCCGGTCCGGTGGGGATGATCATTGTCTGCCAACCGGTGGTCGGAGGAGTGGCGGCCTGGCTTCTCCTGGGTCAGGCACTCAGCCTGTTGCAGATCCTGGGAATCGGGGTATCCCTGGCGGGGGTGCTGCTGGTCCAGGTGAAGGTGACCGAGGCGCTGGAGCGAACTCCGAGTGCCTAGGAAGGCCCATCAGGTGCCCGAGCGCCATCCCGACATGTATTCCTCCTGGGCCGGAGTGAGTTCCTCCAGGCGACCTCCCAGGGACTCCACCTTGATGCGGGCCACCATCCGGTCGATCTCGGCGGGCAGCACGTAGACCTCCGGTTCCAGGGACCCGTGGTTTTCCACCAGCCAGCGGAGAGCCAGCGCCTGGTTCGAGAACGACATGTCCATCACGTCCGCCGGGTGTCCCTCGGCGGCGCCCAGGTTGGCGAGGCGCCCCTCCGAGACCAGGAAAAGCCGGCGGCCGTCGCCCATCCGGAATTCCTCCAGGTTGGGCCGCACCACCCTTCTCTCTTCCGCCCCCTCTACCAGTGCCACCACATCGATCTCGACATCGAAGTGGCCGGAGTTGGCCAGGATCGCTCCGTCTTTCATCGCGGCCAGGTGTTCTCCTGCCAGGACATGACGATTGCCGGTGACAGTGATGAAGATGTCGCCGATGGTTGCGGCCTCGCGGGCGGAGAGCAGCCGGAAGCCGTCCATCAGCGCCTGCAGGGCGCGGACCGGATCGATTTCCACCACCACCACGTTCGCTCCCAGCCCGTCGGCTCGGGCAGCCACGCCCGGCCCGCACTGTCCGTATCCCACCACCACCACCGTGCAGCCGGCCACCAGCATGTTGGTGGAGCGGATGATGCCGTCGAAGGTCGACTGGCCGGTGCCGTAGTAGTTGTCGAAGAGGTGCTTGGTGGCCGAGTCGTTTACCGCCACCACCGGTAGGCGCAGCGCTCCCTCGGCGGCCATTGCCCGCAGCCGGTTGACCCCGGTGGTGGTCTCCTCGGTGGCCCCGAAGGCAGGGAGACCGGAATGGGACCGGTGCAGGGTGGTGATCAGGTCGCCTCCGTCATCCACCAGCAGGTGGGGACGCCTTGACAACACCTCGTTGATATGGCGGTGATACTGCTCGGAGTCCTCGCCCCGGACGGCCCGCACATCCAATCCTTCCGCCACCAGCGCTGCCGCCACATCGTCCTGGGTGGAAAGCGGATTAGAGGCGCACAGGAACAGTTCCGCGCCTCCTTCGCGCAGGGCCAGCATGAGGTTGGCGGTTTCGGAGGTGACATGCAGGCTGGCCCCCACACGTAAACCCTCGAAGGGTCGGTCAGCAGAGAGTTGTCCCTGTACCGAGGAAAGCACCGGCATCCGCCGTGCCGCCCACTCGACCCGCATCCGGCCCTGGGGCGCCAGGCCGGGATCGGCAATGTCAGAAGGCACGCGGGTCCGCGGGATCGCCGGCGGGAGTCATCTGTTCCTTGAGACGGTCTATCAACTCGACCCGCATCGGATCCGCTCCGGATTGGCGGGCCAGTTCCAAGGAGAAGAGATCACCCATGGCCACCAGACTAATCAACCGGGCGAGAGGAGAATCACCCACCGACCACACCTCCCCGACCCAGGACACCTGATCGGAGATCAGCCCTTCCAATGCCGTGAATTGCCTGGAGACGTCATGATGTTCGCTGTGATCGCGGAGCGACACCACTCCCACCCTCCGGCCTGCCAGCCCCAGCGGGTATGTCCAGCCGACAATCTCATTGTGGGTGACCTCGGGTAGGGTTCCCCAGAAAGCGGCTCTCTTGGCGTTCTCGTTCACCTGTGTCTTCCAGCGATAGGCGGCCACCGCCGTGAGTGGCGTGGAGCCGTAAACCCCCACCATTCTGTCCGCCGTGGCGGCGGCCAACTCCGATGCCAGCGCGGCTCCCTCCCGTTTCGCTCCGGAGAGCACATCGGCAATCCCGGCGGCCTCTTCCAGCGAGGGACGGGAGTCCGCTATCAGCCCTGCTTGGCTGGCCACCATCATGAGCGTCGACAACCCGAACCCCAGAGCCGAACGGGGCTGGTATCCCCCTGGAATCAGAATCAGCCGGTCTCCCTGCAGGGCGGCTCTCTCGGCCAACTTCCCCCCAGAGGTGATCACGGTGACCGGAAGGCCGTGTTCGTGGGCGGCCTCCCAGGAGGAGATGGTCTCGGCGGTGTTGCCCGAATAGGAGATCGCCACCACCGAAGGCCTCAGTCTCACGGCCCAGCCGGGAAGGCCGAACCCCTTATGCACCATGGCGAGACCCCCCTCGGCGGCCGCCACGGTTGCCAGGAAGTCGCCGACAATGCCGGATCCCCCCATGCCGCACACCAGGAGGCGCTCTTCTCCGTTGTCGGCCGGACGAAGGGAAAGGTCTGCGCCCCAACGCAGCTGGGCGCCCAGGGCGGTCATCTGCAACTTCATCTCGGCAAGTCCGGAAAGGTGGCTACTCATCTTCCACCGTCATTATGGGAACTCCCGCCTCGTTAACAAAGAACATCTGCCCACAGTTCATGCAGGAAAGCGAGTCTTCCGAGTCCGAGAGCGCCAGTTCGCCACGGCATCGGGGGCATGACAGGATGGTCATGAGAAGAGGATTCACGCCGGCCACTTCAGGGCCCCACCAGGGCCCTAACCCCGGCCACGATCTCGTCAACCGCGGCCCGGTCCGGTCCCTCGGCGTTCAGCCGCAACAAGGGCTCGGTATTGGACGGGCGGAGGTTGAACCACCTGTCGGGCCAGGAGACCGTCAAGCCGTCCAGGTCATCCTGGCGCCGCCGGGGGTACGCCCGCCGGACCTTCTCCAGGGAATCTCCCCGGTCGGCCACCGCAAGGTTGATCTCGCCCGAGGAGTGATAAGGCGTCACTTCGTTGTGAAGTTCGGAGAGGGGCCGGCCCTCTTCGGAGAGGATCCGCAACAGCACCAAGGCCGCCAGCATGCCGGAATCCGCCCGGTAATGATCGGAGAAGTAGTAGTGACCGGAGTGCTCCCCGCCGAATACCGCACCGGTTTCGGCCATCACCTGCTTCATGAAGGAGTGGCCCACCCGACATCGGACGGGCTCGCCTCCGGCGGCGGCGATGGCTTCCGGCACCGACCGCGAGCAGATGAGATTGTGCACCACCCTGGCCCCGGGGTTGGACCGCAGTATCCAGCGGGCGATCAGGGTGGTGACCGCGCTGCCCGATATCGCCGCTCCCAGATCGTCCACGAAGAACGCCCGGTCGGCGTCTCCGTCGAAGGCCACTCCCAGGTCGGCGCCGGCGGCCACGACCTCCGACATCAGGTCTGCGAGGTTGGCGGGATTGATGGGATCGGGAGGATGGTTGGGGAAGGACCCGTCGGGTGTGAGGTAGAGGCCGGTCAGGTTGGCGGGAAGACGGGAGAATACCGGCAGGACTACCGCGGCGGCCATGCCGTTACCACCGTCCACCACCACCTGCAGGGGAGCTATGCCCTCGGGTTCCACGATCGAGAGCACGTGGTTGACGTAGCCATCGGTGATGTCGCTAACGGTGACCTCCCCGGGTAGGGAAGAGGGCTCGACCCCGGCGACGGCCAGGCGCAGCACTTCCCCGAGTCCGGAGTCTGCTCCCACGGGCGCCGCTCCCGGGAGGCATAGCTTGATGCCGTTCCACTGGGGAGGGTTGTGGGAAGCGGTGACCATGGCGCCGGCAATCCCGCGGTGGCCGGAGATGTAATAGACCATCTCTGTGGCGACTTCTCCCACGTCGAGCACATCCGCGCCCGCCGCCACGATACCCTCCACCAGAGCCGACGCCAGAGCGGGAGAACTGGCCCGGCAGTCACGGCCCACGGCAATCGTCCCCGCGCCGGCGAAACGGGCGAAGGCGGCGCCGATCCGTCTGGCATGGTGGGGAGTGAAATCACCGGCCCCCGCATCTCCCCTGATGTCGTAGGCCTTGAACAGATGCTCTATGGTGTCACCCTCTCCCTCGGCCGACCTGAGCCGGGCGTACCCCAAGAGACCATCCTGTGGCGCCAACGGGGTACCACCAGCAGGGCCAGGCCGATGATGGTGAGTGTCCAGCCCACCCGTTCCGCCCAGGTGTTCCGGAACTCCAGCACCACCTCGTTGTCGGTGGGGACCACCAGCATCAACGACGGGGAGGCCAGGTAGGGGCCCTCGGCGCCGGTTGCCTTCCAGTTGGGAAAGTAGGAGACCTTCACCAGGTGGGGCACCCCCACCGCGGTGGTCCTGAAGCTGATCCGGTGGTCTTCGATCACCAAGTCCCTGACCGAGCCCTGGTTCTGGGGAAGCAGCACGGGACGCAGGAGCGAGGGATTGGAGACGGTCGGCCATCCGTATTCGGGGGGTGCATCGGCCACCACCCACAAATCGGCATGGTGGAGCATCTCGAACCAGGACAGGGAGAAGTTGAAGAAGTCGGGTTCTCCGTCCGGGGTCTTCTCGTAGACGGAGGGCTGGTATCGGGCCACCTCAACCAGGTCGGTGGGAGGGGCCTCATAGACATGGAAGGGCCCGGCCACTCCCAGTTCCCGCAATTCGGGGAAGTTGGCGGCCTCCTCGGTGGCCTCGGGGGTGAAGGAGATGTAATAACGCACACCGAACATGTCCAGGTGTCTCAGTCCCCTGTTCATGGCGAGATTGTGATATCTCAGGCCCGGAACCGGGTTGGAGCCCTG